>SXWC01000042.1 GCA_005789975.1 Planctomycetaceae bacterium | reverse complement strand
GGCGCCGGTCTCGGCGATGATCCGCCGCTTCCCCATCCGCATCGCCAGCAGCCCCTGGCCGAGCGTGTTGTTGATCTTGTGGGCACCGGTGTGGCTCAGATCCTCGCGCTTCAGCCAGATCTGGGCGCCGCCGGCCAGTTTCGTGAGCCGTTTGGCGAAGAGCAGGGGGGTGGGCCGGCCCACGAAGGCCGACAGGAGCCCGTCGAGTTCAGCCGCAAAAGCCGGATCGGCGATGGCTTCTTCATAGGCCCGCTCCAACTGGTCGAGCGCCGCGGAGAGCGTCTCGGGAACGTAGCGGCCGCCGAATCTGCCGAAGCGGCCGTAGACGTCGGGCACGGCGGGCAGCGGCGGGACGGCGACGGAGCTGGCGGCCATGGGAGGGTTCCTCGGAACGATCGCGGCACGGAGTCGTGGCGGTTTGTCCACGGACTCGCCCGATTGTAGCCTGCCCCGGCCTCGCCACCATCCGAGCCGCCTCCATCCGCACGAGCGATGCCCGAACTGCCTGAAGTCGAGACGATGCGCCGGGGACTCGCCGGCGTGGCCGGTCGGAGGATCGCGGCGGTCGAGTTTCCCCGCAGCCGCGTCCGGCCGCTGTCGATCGAGCCCCCGGCCGCCACGCTCGGGAAACGGATCGTGGGCCACAAGATCGCCGCCGTCCAGCGTCGCGGGAAGCGGATCGTGTTCGAACTCTCCCCGGACGGGGCCGCGGGCCGCCGTGGGCGGCTCTGGCTCGCGGTCGAGCCGCGGATGACGGGCCTGCTGCTCGTCGTCGATCCGCCGACCGAGGAACACGTGAGGATGGTGGTGGACTTCACCGGGGGGGGCCGGGGCGGCCAGCCTCGGCGGCTGCTCTTCTGGGATCGCCGCGGGCTGGGAACCATCCGGCTCCTCGACGACCGCGGCCTCGAAGCAGCCTGCGGGCCGCACAAGCACGGCCCGGATGGACTCGTCGTGAGCGGCGCCGATCTCGCGGGTCGCTTGGGGCCATCCCGCCGGGCGGTGAAGGTGGCGCTCCTCGACCAGCGTGCCGTCGCCGGCATCGGCAACATCTATGCCGCCGAGATTCTGTTTCGCTGCGGGATCGATCCCCGGTCGCCGTGCCACCGGCTCCCGCCCGATGCCTGGGAGCGGATCGCCGACGTCACCCGTGCCCTGCTCGCCGAAGCGGTCGCGCACGAGGGATCGTCGATCGGCGACGAGACCTATCGCACGGCCGACAATCGCGTCGGTCGATTCCAGCGACTCCACCGGGTGTACGGCCGCGAAGACGCCGCGTGCACCACCTGCGGCGCGGCCATTCTCCGCATCGTGCAAACGCAGCGGGCCACGTTCTATTGTCCAGGATGCCAGCGGCTGCCGGCCCGCGGCGCGGCAGGAGCCCCGCGGCGGGGTTTGGCATCGCGGCGCCGGAAGACGTAGTCTGCAAGGAGTGCGGTCCGGCACCCGCCTGACCCGATCCGCCTGACCCGACCCGCCCAGGAGGCTCCCGATGCCTGGCCAAGACTCCCGGATTTCCCGTCGTCGGCTGCTGGCGACGGCGGCGGCCACCGCAGGTGCGATCGTGACCGCAGGACGCCGTTCTCCGGCCATGATGCAGGGGCCGGCCGCCGTGACCGCGGAGTCGCTCTCCGCCCGGCTGCATGCCTCGCTCACTCCCGCCCAGCGGGAGCAGGTCTGCTTCCCGTGGGACCATCTGCACCCGAAGTTCGGGCTGCTGCGGACCCGCGTCGGCAACAACTGGAACGCCACCAAGCCCGCCGTCGCGAGCGACTTCTTCACGAACGACCAGCGGCAGCTCGTCCGTGAGATCTTCGAGCAGCTCATCGAGCCGGATTGGCACGCCCGGTTCGACAGGCAACTCGAGGACGACACCGGCGGCTTCGGTCACGGCCAGTCGATCGCCCTTCTCGGCGAACCGGGCAGCGGAAAGTTCCAGTTTCTGCTGACCGGCCGCCACATGACGTTGCGGTGCGACGGCGACTCGGCCGGGCACGTCGCCTTCGGCGGCCCGATTTTCTACGGCCACGATGCCGGCAGCTTCAACGAGGAGAAGGACCACCCCGGCAACGTCTTCTGGCCCCAGGCCCTGGCGGCCAATGCCGTCTGCACGATGCTCGACGGCAAGCAGCGGGAGCAGGCGCTCGTCGCCAGGCCGCCCGCTGAAAATGCGATCGCGTTTCGGGGCAGGGGAGAGGAGCCCGCGGGCATCCCGGTTTCCGAACTCTCGGCCGATCAGCGCGGCGAGCTCGAGCGGGTGCTGGGTGTTTTGCTGGAGCCCTATCGCACCGTCGATCGCGACGAGGTCCGAGGCTGCCTGTCGAAGCAGGGAGGGCTCGAACGCTGCCGCCTCGCCTTCTACCGCGAGAACGACATCGGCGACGATGGCGTGTGGGACGATTGGCGGCTCGAGGGGCCGGCCTTCGTCTGGCACTTCCGCGGCGCGCCGCACGTGCATGTGTGGGTCAACATCGCCGACACCCCCGATATCCCGACCAACGCCTGATGACCCGTTCATGACCGATTGCTGCATCATCGGCGGGGGCATCATCGGGCTCTCGATCGCCCGGGAACTCGCCGGCCGCGGCATCTCCGTCCGCGTGCTCTCGCGGGACACGCGGGAGGGGATCGCCTCCTGGGCGGCGGTCGGCATTTTCCCCCCGGCCCCGTCGGGGGCCGGCATGTCGCCCGCCGCGGCCCTCACCGCCTGGAGCGACCGGCTCCATCATGCGTGGGCCGGGGAACTTCTCGACGAGACCGGGATCGACAACGGCCTGCGACGCTGCGGCGGACTGCACCTCGCGGCCGACGCCGCCGCCCTGGAGCGGCTGCGAACGGAGGCCGGGAGCTGGCTCGCCAGGGGGGCGAGTTGCGAGGTGCTCGACGCCGCTGCGCTCGCTGCCGCAGAGCCGGCCATGGCCGGGGTGGTTGCAAGGGGCGCGGTGCGCGGCGGCCTGCTCCTCGCCGATGAGCATCAGTTTCGCCCGCCTCGTCAGTTGCGTGCGCTCGAGCAGTCGTGCGTGAATCGCGGCGTCGTGCTCACCCGGGGGGCCGATGTCTCGACGATCACGGTGGACCGCGGACGAATCACGGGGGTCGTTGCCGAGGTGCAGGGCGTGTCGGAGCGGGTCGAAGCGGCGGTGTATGTGGTTGCCGCGGGCGCCTGGTCCGGCCGGCTCGCGGAGGTCGTGGGGCTGGCGCTCGACACGCGGCCGATCCGCGGGCAGATCGTGCTCCTGCGGCTGCCGCAACAGCCGTTCAAGCGGATCGTGAACCTCGGCCTCGACTACCTCGTGCCCCGTGAGGACGGTCACCTGCTCGTCGGTTCCACGCTCGAGGACGTGGGCTACGCGCCGGTGCCGACCGCCGCGGCGATCCAGCGGTTGCAACGCGTGGCGATCGACCTTCTCGGCGACATCGCCGACGTGCCGCCCGAAAAATCATGGGCCGGGCTGCGGCCCGGTTCGCCCGACGGCCTGCCGTTCATCGGCCGCCTGCCGGCCCTCGCCAACGCCTTCGTCGCAGCGGGGCATTTTCGGGCGGGACTCCACCAATCGACCGGCACGGCCGTGATGGTCGCCGATCTCATCCAGGGCCGCACTCCCGAGGTCGATCCGGCACCATTCGCTCCGGACCGCCGGCAAGGTCCTCCCGGCGAGGACTCGGTTCCCGTGATGCTCGCCCGCGCCGCCGCAGGCCTCAGCTAGACCTTTCAGGCGTTGCCGGTGGCCGGGGGCGTTCGCCCACCGTGTCGGTCAGGCGGCCTGAGGGGAGAGCCGGCGGTGGATCGTCTCGATGTCGGCCGGAGTGATGGTCCCATCCGGCTTCGACGCCGCGACCACGACGGCAAGTTCCGCAAGCCGGAGCATGGCCGCGGGGATGCCGGCGGCGATCTCGTGACTGGTGGCGACGGCGGCATGCACCGATTGATCCGTCGCCGTGGTGCCCAGCGTGGCGGCGAGGATGCCTACCGACTCGACGAGCGTGCAGGGGCGGAGGCTCGCGCGGAGATGGATCGCCTGTTCGACGCGGCTGTCGCGGGAAACCAGCGTGAGCAGCCGTCCCTCGCCGGCCAGCACGACCCTTGCCGTGGGCTGTCGCTTGCGGCAGGAGGCGAGGAGCATGGCGATGCCGCCATCGGTGGCGAGGTGGGCGTCGTCGGCGGCCACCACGTCGGGAAAGTCAGGACAGCCGGATTCGGCCATGCCGAGCCATGCCGCAAAGTCGCGAATCTCCACCGACAGCGAGTGCAGCTGACGGGCGGATGCCAGCTGGGCGAGCACGGTGGTCTTGCCGACGCCCCGCGGACCGCAGAGCAGCGAGACGCCCCCCGGGCGGGAAATGCCGCAGGCGATCTTGGCGAGCGCGGCGTGTTGCGTGGGGGTGAGCGTGGGGACGGAAGGCGATTCGCCCATCGATTCCCTCATGGCGTCGCTCCCGGATCGCCCATGCCGCCCACCGGAGGCGCGAACGACACCACCTCGCCGAGCGGTTCGATGCCGAGGGCCTCGAGAGTGACAGCCCACGCGGCCGGGGCCGGGCGATTGCCCCTGCGGACCAGGATCGCGGCGTCGCACCCCGCGGTTGCGACCAGGAGCCGATGGCGGTGAATCCTGCCCGGCGGAAACCAGACGCCCGCATCGACCAGCACGATTTTCTTGTCGTGGGTGGGGCCGGTGGCGTGGATGTCGGAGGCCTCGCAGGCGACCGTCTCATGCCCCCGGTCGTGCAGTGTGCGGGAGAGCGCCGAGACGATCGTCGTGCAACCCGAGCCGGGCTCGCAGGAGGCGATCGCGATCGCACGGCGGCCGCGGCGGCGTGCCGACTCGATCGCGTCGGCCAGGGCCGACCACTCCGGCCCGGCCGCCCGGAGCAGCCGGTCGACGAGGTCGCAAGACGCCGCTTCGAATCCCCGTCCGGGGATCGGCGGTGGCTCGGGTGTCGGTGCCGACCGGCTCACCGGAGCTTGCCTGCTCGGGTCGGCCACGGGGGTGGCCGACTGCCACCGCTCGATGAACGCCTGGTCGAGGAGATCGAGGGTCATCGCTGGAGGGTGTCCGTCGTGATCGGTGCGGACCGCATTCGAGCGAGCCGTTCGACGCGGCCACGTTCTGCCCGTCGACCGTCGTTCCAGGACGCGAGCATCCAGGCCACCATCGCCACGATTGCCAATGCCATGACCGAACCCATGGGAAAGCGTGAACGGGAAGAGCGGGGCCGCGAAGCCTTGGGCCCGCCGGGGGGAGCGGCCACCGGCACCACGGCCGTGGCGGGGAGCGCGTCCGGGACGCCGGGCTCGGCCTGAAACGTCCCGATATCTGGAATGCGTGCGATAACCTGCATCGTCCCCCCCTTGTCCTCCATCGTCGGCGACGCCGCACGGGCTTGAGCGGCACGCTCCAAGGGGGATGCCCTCTTCCCATCCGCGCCCCTCCCCGCCCGCCAATCGCGCGATAGAACCGTCGCAGTATGCCCCGACCACCGAGTCGCCTATGATCGGGTTGGGCCAAACCGGGCCATTTTCCGCCATTCGCGCCTTTTTCCAGCCTTGTGGACCGTCGATGTCGACCACCTCTCCGACCAGTCGTTCCGACCTTCTCCAATCAGTTCTCGCCGGCCGGATCGCGATCCTCGACGGCGCCATGGGCACCATGGTGCACGCCCTCGCCCTCGACGAGCAGGGTTTTCGCGGCGAGCGGTTTGCCGGGCATCACCGCGATCTCAAGAACTGCATCGACGCCCTCACGCTCACGCAGGGAGACGCGATCCGGGGCATCCACGCCGCCTACCTCGAGGCCGGGTCCGACATCGTCGAGACCAACACCTTCGGGGCCACGAGCATGGCCCTGGCTGATTTCGGCCTCCAGTCCTACACGCGGGAGATGAATCTTGTCGCCGCCCGGCTCGCCCGCGAGGCTGCCGATGCGGCCACGGCGAAGACGCCCGACAAGCCCCGGTTCGTGGCCGGGTCGATCGGCCCCACCAACAAGCAGCTCTCGATCGCCGGCAACGTGGCCGATCCGGGCCACCGTGACGTGACCTTCGACGAAATGGTGGCGGCGTACCGGGAGCAGATCGAGGCCCTCATCGAAGGGGGCGTCGACATCCTCCTGGCCGAGACGGCCTTCGACACGCTGGTGCTCAAGAGCTGCCTCCATGCCATCGAGCAGGTGTTCTCCGATCTTGGCCGGAAACTCCCGGTGATGGCGTCGTTCACGATCTTCGACGGGGGCCGCACGCTCTCCGCTCAGACGGTGGAGGCCTGCTGGACGAGCATCTCCCACATCGATCTCCTGAGCGCCGGCATCAACTGCGCCCTCGGGCCCGAGAAGCTGCGGACCCACGTGGCCGACCTGTCGCGGATCACCCCGCGGCTGGTGAGCTGCTATCCCAACGCGGGCCTCCCCAACGCCCTCGGCGGCTTCGATGAAACGCCCGAAATGATGGCGGGCGTGCTCGAGGAGTTCGCCCAGTCGGGCTGGCTCAACATCGTCGGCGGATGTTGCGGCAGCACGCCGGCCCACATCAAGGCGATTGCCGACGTGATGCGGAACTACCCGCCGCGGCGGCCGGCGGATCCGCCCCGGCGGTCGCGGTACTCGGGGCTCGAGATGCTCGAACTGCGTCCGGAAAGCAGTTTCACCATCGTCGGCGAGCGGACCAACGTGACCGGATCGCGGGCCTTTGCGCGGCTCATCAAGGAGGAGCGATACGAGGAGGCGCTGAGCGTCGCCCGCCAGCAGGTCGAGAACGGCGCCAACATCATAGACATCAACGTCGATGAGGGAATGCTCGACGGCGTCAAGGTGATGACGAAGTTCCTCACGCTGCTCTCGAGCGAACCGGAGATATCGAAGGTTCCGATCATGATCGACTCCTCGCGGTTCGAGGTGCTCGAGGCGGGGCTGAAGTGCGTGCAGGGGAAGGGGATCGTCAACTCGATCAGCCTCAAGGAGGGGGAGGAGAAATTCCTCGAGCAGGCCCGCATCGTCCGCAGCCATGGGGCGGCGGTGTTGGTGATGGCTTTCGACTAGGAGGGGCAGGCGACCGACGTTGAGCGGCGGGTCGCGATCTGCCAGCGGGCCTACCGGCTGC
>SXWC01000041.1 GCA_005789975.1 Planctomycetaceae bacterium | reverse complement strand
CATCTTGCCCTCGACGCTCGAGGCGTAGGGGCGGCCCGTGGCCTCCTTGATGAAGAGCGCGTCCATATCGGCCCGCAGGCCGATGCGGCGACCTCCCTGCCGCTTGCCCCGCAGCGTCCCGACGACCCCCGTCTTGCCGAGGCCGCGGTGGACCTCGATGCCGAGGCCGGCCAGAAAGGTGGCGACCAAGTCGCTCGTGCGGACCTCCTCGAAGGCGGTCTCGGGATGGCGGTGGATGTCGCGGCGCAGCGTCGTGAGCCGATCGACAAAGGCGGTGTCGGCTGCGATCGAGGCGGCGGTCGTGAACTTCATGGCACCTCCCGGAAGCATATTCCCGCGGGAATCGGCCCGCAAACCGCCCGGCTGCCCGTCAGTTGAGCGGGAGCGTGAGCACCGGCCCGGCATTGCTCGACTGCGATTGGAGGTCGATCGCAAACTTGACGAGGTTGAGCGTCGATCGCGACTGCACGTCATCCTCGGCGATGTAGAACCAGTGGCCGCGGTAGTGCACCGCCAGTTCGCTCCGCAGCGGCCGATGCTTCTGCACGCAGACCTTGAACAGCCCCTGGGTGATCTGCCGCGCGTCGAACAGCCTGCCGTCGGGCGCCTTGAACGTGCCGACCGTGCCGCGGCGGAGGTGCGATTCCGGCACATCCACCCCCTTCGCAAGGAAGGCGAGCACCTGGTAGCCAGACCGCACGTTCATCGTGAGCGTGTCGGTGGGCTCGCCGAGCGGCGTGGTCCCGGTCGATTCGGCGAGGTAATCGACTTCGTCATTCTCCTGAGATTGGACCGTGTAGACGCTACGGCCCGGCTCGAGGCGAAAAACCCGCACAAGCTCCTGGAAATCCGCCTCGCCCAGATGCTCGGGCGGAATCGTGAGAGCCATCAGCCGGGACTCCTTCAGGAGCGTCACCTCGTCCCCGGCCACCTCGTAGAAGTATCCCTTCGTGGCGGCGGCAACGATGCCGGCCCCGAGCACCTTGCCACCTCCCGGCAGTTCCTTGGCGGGCACGCTGCCGTGAGCCTCCACGTCGCGCTTGGCGACCCGCGCTCGCAGGGCCCCGCGGGACTGCAGCCCGTCGATCAGATCGATCGCGTAGCGATACTCGTCGTTGGGCTCGATGATGCAGCTTCCCGGTGACGTCGCGGTGGGCGAGTTGCGGACGCCATTGATGCTGTCCACGAACGCCCGCAGAAACGTGCGGGTATCGTTGCCGGGCGCGATGTCGATGAGCAACTCGGCCGTGAAGGCCTTCGTCAGCGACTTGGCGAGATTGTCGCCGGTCCGCGGCTGGTAACTGAGTGTCGGCTCGTCCTTGAGCGTGAAAACTCCGCCGAAGGTGCCTTGCAGCGGCGTGTCGGCGGGCTGTGCACCGACGCCGCCGGTGCTCGCCTCTGTCAGCGTGGTGACCGTCGGAAGATCGAGGAATCCGGGGATCTCGCCATACCGCATCCGCACGATGTTCAGCAGCATCTCCTGGGAGGCGGTGTGGCTGTAGCTCTGGTTGTACTGCAGCCGCGTGCCCCGGATCGCCCACGAGCCCAGGCACCCCGTCGCCACGATGGAGCACGCGATCACGACCATGACGAGCCCGAAGCATCGCGGGCGGCCGACGCGCTGGTCTCGAGGTGTTTTCATGACGGGCTTCAGTTGACGGGCAGCGTCAGCACCTGCGTTTCGCCGGCCTCGGAACGAATGTCGACGATGAGCTTCACGTAGTTGAGCGTCGTCCGCGACTGCACGTCGTTCTCGGGAATGTAGAACCAGTAGCCGCGGTAATAGACCGCCGTGTCACACCGGAGCGGCCGGTGCTTCTGAACGCAGACGTGAAACAGGCCTCTGGTGAGTTTGTGGCCGTTGAACGGCCGGCCGTCGAGTGCCTTGAACATGGGGGCCACACCGCGGCGGACGTGCGGTTCCGGCACGTCCACGCCCTTCGACAGGAATGCCAGCACCTGATAGCCGGAACGCACGTTGATCGACAGGACGTCTCGCGGCTCCATCGAGCCGGGGCTCGTCGCCGGGACCGACTCCACGACCGGATGTTCAGGCGACGGCAGCAGTTCAGCCTCTTCCCCGCCGGCCACGGCCAGGGGTATCGCGACGTCCTCCACCGGCAGCGGCGGATCGCCCGCTGCAGACTCGGCGTTGAGGTTGACCTCGTCGTCTTCCTGGGATTTCACACGGTATGCGGTTCGCCCCGGCTGCAGCCGGAAGATCCTCGCCAGTTCGTGGACGTCGGCCGCGTCGACCGCGTCGGGAACGACGGTCATGGCCAGGAACCGGGACTTCTTGAGGAGCACGGCCTGGTCGCCGGTCATCTGGAACACATAGTCGTTCTCAGCCGCGGCGAGCAGGTCGGTGGCGATCAGATGCTTGGCGGACAGCGGTGAACCCTGCGGCTTCTCGTCGAGTTCCGCCACCCGCATCTTCACCGCGCCGCGATTCTGCAGGCCGATGAACAGATCGACCCCGTCGCGATACTCCCCATTGTCCTCGAGGATGCGGCTCGCCGGCGAGGTCGCCTGGGGGGAGTTGCGGACACCGTTGATGCTGTCCACGAACGCCAAGAGGAACATGCGGGTGTCGTTGCCGGGGGACACGTCGAGGATCGCCTCGGCCTTCAGGGCCTTGATCATCGACGCTCCCATGTCGTCGCCGGTGCGGGGCGCGTAGGTGATCGTCGGCCTGTCGCGGAGATTGAATGCGCCATCCAATGCGCCCTGGAACGCCGATTTCTGCGCTCCGGCACCGATCATGCTGGCTTCGGTCTGGCTGACCACACTCGGCATGTCGAGGAAGGTGGGTGTCTCGCCATACCGCATCCGCACGATGTTGAGGAGCATCTCCTGCGACGCGGTGTGGTTGACGCTCTTGTTGTATCCCAGCCGCGTGCCCCGCATCGCCCAGGAGCCCATACAGCCCGCCGCGGCGACGCAGACGGCCACCACGGCGAGGATTCCGCCGCGATGGAGCCGACGATGTGCGGGCGTGGCGGGGGCTCGGACCATGGCTGGCAAACGAGATTCACGGGATGGAATCAGGGGGAAAAACGATGGGCATATAGATGCCTGCACCAGCTTGGTCAATCCATGTGCGAGCGGCAGTGACGGCCCCGCCCCACTCCCCCGGCATGCGCCACCCGGGCCCTTGCCCAGACTGCCTTACCTGCCGGCGCGATGGTGGGAAGCGTTTCATCCCGCTACGCTTCCAGGCGTCCTGCCCGAAAATGAATGTCGCCCGGATCCATCCCGTCATGCTCGAGACCATCGTCGTCGGGGTCATGCTCTTCGCCACCACGAACATCGATGACATCTTCCTGACGATGGCGTTTTTCGCTGACCCGCGGCTCGATCGCCGGGCCGTCGTGGCCGGCAAGTTTCTCGGCATCGCGGCCATCGTGGCGGTGAGCACCGTGGCCGCGGCCTGCGCCATGGCGGTGCCGCCGGAGTGGGTGGCGCTCCTGGGGTTCGCGCCGCTCGGGCTCGGCCTGCACCGGCTCTGGTCGGCGTGGCGAGCGCTGCCGGGCGTGACCGACCAAGACGAGGGCGTGCCTCGAGCGGCAAGTTCGCTCGCGGCGCAGGCCTGCTCGGTCGCGGGCGTCACGGCCGCCAACGGCGGCGACAATCTCGGCGTCTATGTGCCGGTCTTCAGTGAGCAGTTCCGGGCGATTCCGGCGTTCGCGGTCATTTTCGCCATCATGACCGGGCTCTGGTGCGTGGGGGGCAACCTGCTCGTGAACCATCGCCTGGTCGCGGCCACGATGCGGCGGCTGGCGGGAAGGCTCCTGCCCTGGGTGCTGATCGTGCTCGGCCTGGTCATTCTCGCCGGAGCCCGGGGCCTCGTGATGCCGGTGCGGCCATGACACTCCACACCGCCGTCATCGACGCCGGCAGCAGCGGCACGCGGCTGTTCCTCTACCGCGTCGAGCCGGGTCGCTTCGCCCGCGTGGAGAAAATCCTCGAGCAGGAGTTTCCGACGATGGCGTCGGGGGCGAAGGAAGACGGGATCAACAACTTCGTCCGGCCCGACGATCCCGCGGCGCAGGCAACCGTGGTGCCCGAGATCATCGACCCGCTGCTCGGGCATGCCCGCGGGGCTCTCGCCAGGCTCGCGGTCGAGCCGGCCGCGGTCGAGGTGAACCTGCTCGCCACGGCGGGCATGCGGTACGCCGAAGGGCTGCATGGCCGCCCCGCGGTCGATCGTCTTTACGACGCGATCCGCGACGGCATCCGCCGGCAGGGCTTCGCGGTGGGCGAGGTGCGGACGACGTGCGGCAGCGAGGAGGAGGGGATCTGGACCTGGATCAATCTCAACGACGTGCTCGTGAACGCCTTCGCGAAAGACATCGAGCCCGTCGGAATCGTCGAAGTGGGGGGCTCGTCGCTGCAACTCACCTTCCCCACCGACGAGGATCCCGACGCCGTGCCGCACGTGCACCGCGTCGCGCTCAACGGCCGCTCATTCGCCGTCTCCTGCCAGAGCTTCCTCGGGCTCGGGCAGGACGACGCCCGCAAGGAGATGCGGCGGCGTCTCGGGCCGGAGGGCTCGGCGGTCTGTTTTCCGCGCGGGTTCCGCGCGGCCTCCGACCACGGCGACGTGCTCGACGGGGTCGGCATGCACCGGCTCGCGGCGGACGGCCGCTACGAGTTCGGGGCCTGTTCGGCAGCCTATGAAGCGATCGTGAGTGAGCGGCTCGCCACGGCGGGCCCGCCGGACCTCGCGCACGCCCGCGGGGATTTCGTGGGCATCGACGGCGTCTACTACGCGACCGAGCCTTGGGGCATCGAGGAGGATCCGGAGGAGCTCCCGACGATGATTCGTGCCCGGTGTGGGTCGGCCGGGAACTTCCCGGACATCGACGAGCGGGAGTTCGTGCAGGCCCACGCGGCCAACGCCACCTACGTGCACATGCTCCTCGCGCGGCTATTCGCCGGCACCGGCCGCAGGCTGGTGCGGGCCGTGCCTTCCCGTCGGAACGGCGACACGATGCTCACCTGGACGCGCGGCTATCTGCTGTCACGCCACAGCCATTGAAAACACCGGGGTCGCGCAGATGCGTCGCGTTCGCGAGCGGATTCGTCCCTCGCTCTGCCCGATTCGTCCCAGCCTGATCGGCTGCGCGCCCGATTCGTCCCTACTCAATCCCGATTCGTCCCTGCCCGTGCCCGATTCGTCACTTTGTGGGTTTTGTGGCTTTTGGGTGAGCGCTGTGGCTGTAGAACTGCTCTCGGACGTGTCGGTTCCTGAGTCCCGCCAGAGGAGTTTGCTCACGATGTCGTTCGCTCGCCTGACCCGCTTCTCCCAAGAAGCCTCGCCCGTAAGACTGTGTTGCTTGATGTCCGTGCCTCGCCGAACGCAACGCATTCGTCCGTTCGTCGCGACAGCCCTTTGTCTTTTTGCCTTCTTCAGTCCATCGCTTTCAAAAGCGGAGTTGCTCTCTTATACGTTGTCGGGCGGGCTCATCAGCGGAACACTCGGAGGAACTCCGTTCACCGCTGCAAATTGGACCATTACCGCAACGGCCAACTCATCAGCGGCGCAGTTCCTTCCACAAAACTCGGGAACCGGCGGTCCGATTTGGGCGCCCGTCTGGTATCAGACGGTGACGCCTACGATCTCCATCGCAAGCGGGACTTCAGTCCTTACGGCTACGCTCACTGGAACTGGACAGTGGTTCCTCGAGTCACGCGATTACTCTGTTTTTGGCACTCCCAATGATGGAGCCGTTGGTTTTTTCTATTCAACGAGCGGAGTAGAAGAGGGCAACGGTGCCTATATAGGGGGTCTTATTGGATTTAATAACCTCCAGACGACAGGGACGGTCAACGGCCAGAGTGGCTTTGACAGCGGATCCGGAGGCATTCTCGGTTTTCCTACATCAGTCGGCAGACTTTTCATCGCTTCAGACACTGGGGCTGCGGGCACCTTCGTGACCGCCGTGCCCGAACCCTCCGCCTGTTACATGGCCCTCGTGGGGCTGGCCTACGGAGGCTACTCCGCGTGGCGGCGGCGGAAGCGGGCCTGACGTCAGCCGTCCAGCCAATGTGATGCCAACGGGAGGGGAGCAGGTCGCCATCACGGGCCTGCTTCCCTCGGTGTTTTTCGTCTCCCATCCTTGAAGCTTGGATGAAAGGCCCGGCCGCGAGTGCCGCGGTGGGTTTGCAAGAGTTCTGAACTTGGGGTCGGCATGGGTGCGGATGTTGGCCGGGGCCGCTCTCCGGAGCCGCCGACGGGATCACATCGCAGCCGATCGGGAGGCGCGCGGCTCCTCGGGCGGCCTGCTTCTACCGCCGCCCCTTATTCTGCTCTGCCAGCCATTCCGGGATGACGAAGTCCTCGGTCGGGCTGCCATCGGGTTCGGCGATCAAATCCAGCGTCTCGACGGGCGGGATTTCGATGTCCCGCTTCCCGAGCAATGCCGTGAGCGTCTTGGGGGAGATTTGCTCGAGGTTGGGCAGGGCGAGAGGGCCTTTTCGTGCGGCGAGGGCTTGGGCGATGGCGACAGAGTCGGGGGAGTCGAGGGCGGTAATGTGGGGGAGCCAGCCATCCCACGCCGTCGACTCCGCGAGCACTTTGGCGATGTCATCGTTGAGCGTGGTCAAGCCACTGAGGAAAAGACCTTCGCCCTTTAACTTCGCGAGTGCCTTGGCGGAAGCGGCGTCGAGCTTCGTCAGGCCGTTGATAAACAGATATTCGCCCTTGAACTCCGTCACGAGCCTCTTTGCCTGCTCCGGCGTCAGGCTCTCGATTTTGTCAGAGCCGAGCGACACCCAAGACAGGAGTTGGGCGAAAACGTGGGCAAAAGACTTCGCGGGCTTCATGGCGGGCCTCGCGGCAACAGGCGGGAAGGGGGTATTCGGGCCAGTCGCCCGACCAGTCTCACCCGTCGCGTAGGCTGAGATCAGATTGGATCGGAACAGGTCAGATGGCCTCAATCCGATCGGAGGCAATCGGATGGGATTCGGTTCCCCTCACAATCCGTTCTCAACCCATCCGATGCCCTCGGATCCCCTCCCCCAAGAGCACTGGATCGTGGGCTTGGCGTGGGCTTGGGACAACCCCGTCAGGAATCGCTTCAAGCGAAATCACAAAAAAGAACAAATGCCGGAGGTGGGACTTGAACCCACACGCCCTTGCGGGCAACGGATTTTGAGTCCGCCGCGTCTGCCAGTCCGCCACTCCGGCTCGTCAGGCCACCGCCAAACGCGAGCCTACGGCTTTGGACCGGGCTTTTCCAGCCGACGCGGCCGCGGCTGTCATTTCCCGCGGCCCGCCCCGCGATGCTACGGTGGGAGTCATGCTCACCATCGTTTTCGAGGACAAGGCCGCCGAAACGCTCGGCGTGCTCGCCACCGCCCGCCCCGCCTGCGATCTCACGATCGGCACCCTGACGCTCGTGGAGGCCCTCGGCCGCTTCGGCACCGTGCGGCGTGCCGTGCGACCCCATCTTGCCAGCTATCTCGCCGCCCTCGACAGCCGGCGGATCGCCGTCTGGGGCGGACAAGCAGACACCGGCACCCTGCCGCCCACCGCATCGCGGCACGGCGAGATCGTGCTCGCCGTCAACGCCCGCGTGGTGCCCGATCAAGGCACCCTCACCACCCTCCGCTCGCTCGTCGATGCGGGCCGCCGCTGCGTCGTGCGAAGCGGCGACGCGATCGCCGCCGCCATCCTCCATCGGGATGGCGATCCGCTGCACCACGACCGTCTGCCCGCCGACGGACCGGCCGCCTGCCGGATTCTCGACACGCTCGAGCTGCCCGAGGCCGACGCCATGCTCGACATGCTCGTTGAACCACACGATGTGGTGTCGGCACACGAGCGGGCCCTCGCCGGAAGCCTCGCGCTGCGAATCGACTCGGGCGGCTTCCGCGAGGTGCGGCCGGGGCTCTTCGCCACGGAGACTTCCCGCATCGCCGATCAGGTCGTCGTGAGGCAGGGACCGGTCGTGGTCGCCGAGGGCGCGGAGATCGGACCGTTTGTCTGCCTCGACGGACCACTCTGGATCGGCCCTGACGCCCGCGTGAATCCGCACACCTGGATCCGCGCAGGCACGGCCATCGGCCGTGCGTGCCGCGTCGGGGGCGAGGTCGAGGCGACCGTGATGGAGCCCTTCTCCAACAAGCCGCACGACGGATTCCTCGGCCACAGTCACGTCGGCAGCTGGGTCAACCTCGCTGCCGGCACGATCACGAGCAACCTGAAGGCGACCTACGGCCCGGTGCGGCTGCACGGGCTCAAGCCCGACGGCGGCCGGCTCACGATCCACACCGGCCGGCAGTTTCTCGGGGCCATGATCGGCGACTTCGTGAAGAGCGGCATCAACTCCTCGATCCCGTGCGGCGCCCGGATCGGCGTGGCCGCCACGGTCGGCGGCACCGTTCCGGAGCAGGTCGTCGCGTTCACCAACCAGCTCATCGGCGGCGAGGCCGGCACGCGTTCGACGCCGGCGCAGGTGGCCACGGTGCTCGAACGGATGATGGCCCGCCGCGGCCTGCAGATACTCGACGCCGACCGGAGCCTGCTCGAAGCACTCGCCTGACACTCGCCTGACACTCGGCGAATCGCGCGGCGCGGACGGCGGCTGGCGGGGACGTGGTGGCACTCGATCCTCCCGCCGCTGCTCTTTCGTCTCCGCGTCATTCGGGAGGGCGTGGCGCGGCATGGCAGGCATGCGTGCGGCGGCAGGTTTTTTGGAAATGGCGCCGACCGGCAGGGGTTCCGCAGCGCTGGCCCGACCCGCGCGACGGGCACTTCCGCCACCCTCCGGAAACCGGCAACAGTCGAAGTGGGCAGACTCTGGAACAAGCCTGCCCGAGCGGCATGCATGGATCATCGAACGGGGAAAGCCTCGGTGTTTCCACCGGTCGATCAAGCGGGCAAAGTTCATGGATGACTTTGTCCACGGACCGCTAGAATACCGACGGCGTTCTTTCCCCGTCTTTCAGCCCCGAGGCAACGCTTCACCGTGTCGATCAAGGACGACTACGCCCCCGGACGGTTCGGCCTGTCCTTCGAGCTCTTTCCCCCCAAGACGGCCGAGTCCGAGGCGGTCATGTGGCGGACGGTCGCCGAGCTCATGGACTTCGACCCCACGCTCGTCACCTGCACCTACGGCGCCGGCGGCTCGACCCGCGGCACCACGCTCGACGTACTCGCCGGCGTCAAGTCGCGGCACGACGTGCCGGTCGCCAGCCACCTGACCTGCGTGGGCAGCTCCACCGACGAACTCCGCGACTACCTCCGCGCCGCACGGGATCTCGGCGTGGCGGCGATCGTCGCGCTGCGGGGCGATCCACCCAAGGGCGAGACGGCGTTTGCGGCAGTCGATGGGGGCCTGCACCACGCCTCGGAGCTGGTCGCGCTGGTCCGCGCGGAGTTTCCGGAGTTCGGGATCCTCGTGGCCGGCTATCCGGAGACCCACCAGGAGGCCACGAGCCCCGAAGCCGACCTCGAGAACCTGAAGCGGAAATGTGCCGCCGGCGGAGACCTGGTGATCACGCAGCTCTTCTACGACAACGCCGACTTCTTCCGCTTCCGTGACCGCTGCAACGCCCTCGGGATCATGACGCCGATCGTTCCCGGGGTGATGCCGGTCACCAACTACGCGCAGGTCCGTCGCATCGCCAGCCTCTGCAAGGCCCGGCTGCCCGAGTCGTTCACGCGGCCCTTCGAGGCCGCCGGCGACGACGAAGAGGCGCAGTTCGAGGCGGGCGTGACGTTTGCGGCACGGCAGGTGGAGGAACTCATCGCCGGGGGCGTGCCGGGCGTCCACTTCTACGTGCTCAACAAGTCACCCGCCACCGTCCGCGTGCTCGATCACGTCGGCCTCGAACGGGCCGGCGGCGGTCACGATCGCCGTGGCGGCTGATCGTCGTCCATCGTGCGGATGTAGCTCCGCAGCCGCTCCAGCTCGTCGGTCACGTGCCGCAGCTTGAGCATGTTTTCAACACGCTTGACCAGCTCCACGCGGTTGACCGGCTTCGACAGAAAATCGTCGGTGCCCGCCTCGACCGCCCGTTCGATGTCGCCGAGCTCACCGAGCGCCGTGACCATCAGGATCATGATCGGGCTCGTGGCGGGATCCGACTTCAGCCGCTGGCAGACCTCGAAGCCGGACAGCCTCGGCATCATCACGTCGAGCAGGAGCACGTCGGGCCGGAAAGCCGCCACCTTCTCGAGCGTGTCGGCACCGTCCACGGCGGAGGCCATCTCGCAGTCGAGATCGGACAGATAGACCTCGAGCAGCTCACGATTGGGCTCGTTGTCGTCGGCGATCAGCACGCGGGGCTTGCGGGCTTCGGAGGGGGCGGCCTTGGACTTGGGCATCGGGAACCGGTGAGGTGAGGGGAAGGGCGAAGCGCCCAGGGAGCGGCGGGGGTCGGTGGGTGGCGGAGGGTCAGGGGGTGTCGAACACGGACTGGCTCTTCACGATCGCCATGTCGTCGGGAAACGTGTGGAACGCCTGCACGATCAGGCTCCGGGGCCGCGTCTCGACGTCGATCCAGCTCAGGGCTCCGAGGGCCACCCGGCCGTGCGACTCGAATCGATGGAGGAGGCCGCGCTTCGCCCCCGCCTCGACGAGTTCCTGCTGGAACCCCCAAAACACCTCGGGCTGCACCGTTTCGAGCTGAAAGGAGGTCTGGTAGCAGGCCCCCCCGCGGCACTCCATCCGGTCGCTCCGCTCGCCGGCGATGCGATGCGACAGGAGCCGACGCTTCTGCGGCAGGGGCTGGGCCATGCTGGTGGCCACCTCGGTGAGCGTCAGGCCGTCCTTCCGCCAGGTGACGAGATGGCCGGCGGTGGTGATCGCCACGCTCGCCGAATATGTGCCACGTTCGATCGACCGCTGGGCGCGGATCTCGAAGAGTTCGGGGTGGAGCGCTCGGCCGTAGAGTTGGAAGACCAACTCGGCGACCTTGGGGCGAAGCGAAATCACGACGTCATGTCTCCTGGCCAGTGACACGCCGCACGACCCGTCATGCGGCCCGATCTCATCACCCGCCTCGACAGCCGACGATTATACGAACTCACCGCAGCGGCAACCACGCCGAATCGCGACCCGGCCTTTTCAGCCATCCGACGTTGGCAGGCGGCGAAACGAGTCTGCCCGAGCAGGATGCGGGGGCCGTCGACCAGAGGAACCCGCGGCGTCTCCACCGGTCGATCCAGCGGACAAAGGTCGTGGCTGACTTTGCCCACGGACAACTACAGCAATCCCACGAGGATGTCGTAGATCGCATGCGTGCCGGCGGCGATGCCGAATCCCCGCGTTGTGAAGAGCAGGGCGAAGAACAGCCCGGCCAGAAATCGGAAGGTGAAGCTGTACAGGCCGAACGCGTCGCCCAGCGGACCGACATAGTGGGCGAGGCTGAAGAGCAGACTCGATCCGACGAGCCCCCAGCAGGCGGCCGCGACCCCGGAAAATCCGATTCGCTCGAAGGCCCACGCGAGCGCCGGCAGGAGCAGCAGTCGAAACAGCACCTCCTCGTAGAGACCGGCGCCACAAAACGCCACCAGCCGCACGAACACGCCCTCTTCGCCGACCCCGGCCGCCAGCGGCCAGAAGCGGTCCTGCAGCCGCGCCAGGCCGATCAGGGCGGCGGCCCAGGCCACGCTTTCCACCGCCATGCCGAGGAGCACGACGGGGCTGAACCGCCAGCGGTCGTGCTCGACGTGGTGCCAGGCGAGCAGGCCCACCACCGTGAGCACCGGCAGCAGGAAATACGAGCCGAAGCCGAGGGCATCGAGCGACTGCCGGAGCCACACGTCGGCCCCGTTGCGGGGCGTTCCGCGGCCCAGAAACAACACGCCTCCTTCGTAGGCCAGCACGAGCGGCAACGCGAAGACGAGGCTCGTCAGCGGCGTTCGCGACAGGCTCCAGTAGCCCTCGCCGGCGGCGGAGAAGGCTGGTGCGGCGGCGGAATCGTCCCCGCCCGAGGTGTCCGCACCGGCACCGCCGGCGGCTTCGTGCAGGGATCGCGCGAGGTCTTCGGGCGGCGACTCATCGTCGGAGTCGTCTGCTGCGGCGGGTGACGTGCCGAAAAATCCCATCGTGCCCCGTTTCCTGCCCTGACTCCCGATGAATGACTCGACCAGCACACCATACTCCGCGTCGCGCCGGCAATGCCTGCCTTGCCGCCATGAAATTTTTTTGGCCTGTCAATCGTCGGTTTTCAGGGTCTTGGGATGCAGGCGGGCGTGGTCGCCGCGCATGTCCTTGACAAGATGCCCGTGTGCCACAGAATCACGCCATCGCCGTGCACGCGGACGTGATCAGCACGTCACTGCGGGCTGGCGACGAACATCGCGAGCATTTGAGGATTTGGGGGGCGACGACTTGAGGGATCGACAGTCGACGACCTTGGTCGTGGCCTGGATGTCCCCCCCGTTTTCTTCGGCTGCTTGTCCCCGGCGGAGCTGCTCTCGAGCCTCTTCCGCCGGGGTTTGCCTGTGGGAGGTGCCAGGGCGTTAGAATCCGGTGACTCGGGAAGATCACGGGAAACGCCATGGCACGATGCCTGATCGGATGCGGCTCCAATCTTGGAAAGCGCCGCGAACAGCTTGACCGGGCCGTGGAGCTGCTCCGCTTCATGCCCGGCGTGACGTTTCTGGCAGCCAGCCGCTACCGCGAGACCGCTCCCGTCGGCGGGCCGCCGGGGCAGGCGGCGTTTCTCAACGGGGCCTGCCTGATCGAGACCGAGCTCTCGCCCCACGCGGTGCTCGAAATGCTCGCCGCCGTGGAGAACACGCTCCATCGCGACCGGCACGACCGCTGGGGCGAGCGGACGATCGACCTCGATCTGTTGCTCTACGGAGACCTCATGCTGGAGTCGGCCGAGCTCACCGTGCCGCATCCACGGATGGCGACGCGGCGGTTCGTGCTCGAACCCTCCGCCGAAATCGCCGCGGAGTTCACCTACCCGCCGGCGGGCTGCACCGTCGGCGAGCTGCTCGACAACATCTCGGCCACGCATCCTCTGATCGCCGTCGTGGGCGTGCCGGGCAGCGGCGCACCGGAGATCGCCGCCGCGGTGGCCGACGCGGTGATGGGCCGCGTGATCCATGCCCCCTCGCCGCTGCCGCTCCCGGCCCGGGACGAGGCCGGACTGCCGGCGGCGGCGGCCGCCGCCCGCTGGAGACGGACGCTTGCCGAGTGGGCCGAGCCGCTGGTTCGCGACGGCTGGGATGACGACCCGCATCCCGTCATCGCCGATTATTGGATCGACGAACTCGTCCTCGCGGCGACCGACGACCTCGCGGCTGCCGAACTCGCGGGTTTTGAAGCCGACTTCATCCGACTCGCCGCCGGCATCGTCACGCCGCAGGTCGCGATCATGCTCAGGGCCGATGAGGCCGCGCTCGCGGAGCGGATCGCGTTTCGCGGCCGCCGTGCCGATGCCCACACCAACGTGTTCGGTGATCTGGCCACGCGCGTGGCGACGGTGTCGGAAGCCGACCGCGCGGCCGCGCTGGTGAGGTTTCAAGACCGGCTCGCCCGCCGCCTGTGCCGCCCCGGCGACCGTGGCCCCCGCTCCCCGAAGGCCGTGATCACGATCGATGCGGGCGACCTCGGCCAGGCGGTCGCCGAGGCGACCGCGGCCGTCGAGGCGATGCTCTGATGGCCGGCACGACCGGGGAGCGGCCCGAGACCGTCCGCGTGATCTCGGATCCGGCGGAGATGCGTGCCGACGTGCTCGTGTCCCGAGCCGCGGGAAGGCGGGTCGGGTTCGTGCCGACGATGGGCGCGCTGCACGCCGGGCACGTGAGCCTCGTCGATCGGGCCGCGGCGGAATGCGACGATGTGGCCGTGTCGATCTTCGTGAATCCCACGCAGTTTGCTCCGCACGAAGACTACGCCCGCTACCCGCGGACGCTCGACGCCGACAGGGTGGCGCTCCGGGATCGCCGTGTCCGCTGGATCTTCGCGCCCCGGGCCGACGCCGTCTATCCGCCCGACTTCGCCACACGGATCACGGTTGACGGACCCGCGCGGCGGTTCGAGGGCGAGATTCGGCCGGGGCACTTCTCCGGCGTGGCCACGGTCGTCTGCCGGCTGTTCCTCGCCGTGCCGGCCGACGTCGCCTACTTCGGGGCGAAGGACTGGCAGCAGACGCTGGTGGTGAAGCGGATGGTCCGCGATCTCGGCCTCCCGATCGAGGTCGCGGTCTGCCCCACCGTCCGCGAGCCCGACGGCCTGGCGATGAGTTCCCGCAACGCGTATCTCACGGCCGCCGACCGGCGCCGGGCGACCGCACTGGCCGAGAGCCTCGCGCTCGCCGAGCGGTTGTGGGCCGCCGGCGATGAGCCCGCCCTGATCGAACGCGGCATGCGCGATCATCTCGAATCGCGGGGTGTGGCCGTGGATTACGTCGCCGTCGTCGATGGCGAGTCGCTCGAGCCGCTCGCCGGCACCGCCGCGGCCGCCGTGGCCCTCGTCGCGGGCCGTTTGGGCGGCACGCGGCTCATCGACAATCGCCAGTTGCCGCCGCGACGCGGCGCCGGCTGACGGGAGCCACCATGCAGTCAACTCTCTTTCACATCCCGACGCACGTGGGATTCGGCGGCATGAGCCTGCCCCTCTTCGGCGTCGGACTCCTGCTCGCGGCATGGGCCGTGTGCGGCGGTGGCGGATTCGCCTGGGCGGCGGCGCGGCATGGGGTGCGACAGGCCGCCACGGCGCTCGCCCTGCCGCTGCTCGTCATGGGGGCGATGATCCTCTGGGTGATTCCCGCGCTCGACGACGGGGCGGGAATCCCGATCCGCGGCTATGGCGTGATGCTGCTGGCGGCGGCGGCGGCGGCCACATGGCTGTCGATCGTCCGTGGCAGGGCGGCCGGATTCGACGCCGACACGCTCCTCGCGCTCGGCACCGACATCTTCCTCTGGGGCCTCGTCGGAGCCAGGCTCTTCTACGTGCTGGAATACCATGAGCAGTTTTTCCGCCCGGGGATGAGCCTCGCGGAGTCACTCGCGGCGATCGTCAACATCGCCGCGGGGGGCCTCGTCGTCTTCGGGTCGCTCCCCACCGCGGCCGTCGCCGCCTGGCGGTTCGCCGCCCGCCGCGGCCTGCCGCTGGCCAAACTCGCCGACTGCATCGCCCCCGGGCTCCTGCTCGGGCTCGCCATCGGCCGCATCGGCTGCTTCCTCAACGGCTGCTGTTATGGCGGCCTCTGCGATCTGCCCTGGGCCGTGCAGTTCCCGGCGGGTTCGCCCCCGGCGGAGCATTATCCCGGTCCGCTGGGAGGCAGCCTGCCGATCCATCCGGCACAACTCTACGCCGCCTTCGACGCGGCGCTCCTCGCCCTGCTGGCGGTTCTCTACACACCGCTGGCACGCCGCGACGGCGAGGTCTTCGCGCTGGTGCTCACGCTCCACCCGATCTCACGGATCCTGCTGGAGATGATCCGCGTGGATGAGCCGCCGGCCCTGGGCACGCCGCTGTCGATCTCGCAGCTGGTCTCCCTGGGCCTGCTCTCCCTGGCCGCGGTGCTCTGGTGGTGGCTCTCCCGGCAGCCCGTGCGACCGCGTCCGACCGTCGGCCTTTGACGGCCGCCCCGGCAACGGCGACATTGAGGCCGGGCCGGGGTGCGGGAACTTTCCCGACAGGACCTGCGTCTCATCGACTGGAGCCGGCACGTGGCCACCGGCACCGCCAACCCGCAGACCGCCTCGGATGACGCCGCCGTCGATCGCGATCTCGCGGTGCGGGCGACGGCGGGCGACCGGGATGCCTTTGCGAGCCTTGTCGAGCGGCACCACGGGCGGATTCTCGCCATGCTGGAGAGGCTTTCGGGCTGTGCCGAACAGGCCCGCGACCTCGCACAGGAGACGTTCGTGTCGGCCTATCGCCACCTCGCCTCGTTCCGCCACGACAGCAGATTTTCGACCTGGCTGCACACGATCGCCTGCAACCATGCGGCGTCGGCGGGCCGACGGCGGCGACCGGTGGCCTCGCTCGACGCGGCCGGCCGGGACGGCTCGTCGCACCGCGAGCCGGAGGCCCGGCTGCCGGACGTCGGCGCCCGGCTGGAGCAGGCCGAACTTCGCACCCGTGTGGGAGCCGCCCTGGCGAAGCTCGACGAACGCTACCGGCAGGTGGTCGTGCTCTCCGACATGCAGGGGGAGAGCTATGAGGAAATTGCAGCCACGCTCGACATCCCGATCGGCACCGTCCGCAGCCGGCTGCACCGCGGCCGCACCCAACTCCGCTCCCTGCTGACGACTGAATGAGGCGTTCATCGTGAATCGTCCGACACCCGAACATCCCGCGCACCCGATCGGCTTCGACGATCCTCGGATCAGCGAATGGATCGACGGCCGCCTCTCGGGAGGCGAGGCCGAGTTCGTGGCCCGCGCCGTGGCGGCGTCGCCGGAACTCACGCGGTTCGTCGCTGACCTGCGGCTGCTGAAGACCGCCGTCGCGGACGTCAGAGCCGCACCACCGCCACCAGGATTTGTGCGGGGGGTGATGGAGGCTGTGGTCGGCGACACCCCGGTCGGCAGGGATGACGATCCGGTGGTCGAGGCTGAGTGGCGGAAAATCGAAGCCGAGCGGATTGCCGAGGAAATCGCGGAGGCCCGCGACGAGGTGGCCCCCGAACAACGGGAGCAGCGTCGGCCCAGCTGGACGTGGCTCGCGCTGCTCGGGTCGCTCGCGGCCGGGGTGCTCGTGGCCGCCGGGCTCAATATTTTGATGCGCCGCGGAGGCCGCGAGGTCGCCATGGCCCCGCAGATCGAGCAGCAGATCGAGCAGCAGATCGAGCCGCCGCAGCTCGAACGTCGCGTCGCTCCGGTCGTGGCCGATCCGCCGGTGACCGACGAGCTGGTGGTGATCGTCGATGGACCACGGGGCCGGGCGACCCTGGCACGGATCCTCGAACAGACGGGCACCGGCGAGGCGGCGGCCGCCCTCGAGCATGACCGGATCGAGCTGGCGGCGGCTCCCTCGTCGATCGAGGCCCTGAAGGCCGCACTCGCCGGACTCTCGAACGGCGGCATCCGGCTGCCGGCGGCGGCGGACCATGCGGTTGCCGCGGCGCGGGCCGCCCCCCCCACCGCCTCAGACCTGATCGAAGCCGCCCCGCTCGGGGCCGAACTGGCCGACGGAAAACAGGAACAGGCCGTCAGGGGGGCCAGGCGCCCGCAGGAAGCGATGCAAAGGCTCGTCATCCGAGTCGTCGCGGCCGAGGAAGCGGCAGCCGACGCGACCCTCGAACCCGCAGGCGGCCCCCCGGAATGAAGGCTTCCGAGCAACCAGAAGACGGCGGCCGTCAGGTCAGCCCTTATGCCGTGCCCGGGTGCGTCACGATCCGCTGCCGCGAAAACGGCCCACTGGTCGTTGAAATGCCGGCCGAGGGGGGCCTGCGGCTCCGGGTGACCGACCATGAGGGCCAAGAAATCCCGCTCTCGAGCCACAAACGGGCCGTTGCCCTCTGCCGCTGCGGCCGGACGGCGACCCGGCCCTTCTGCGATGGTTCTCACAAGTCTGGCTAGACGACAGGCCCGAGCCGACGACCGAACTCAGGGCACGAAAAAAACCCAGAGGGGTCTGCCTGTTCCGGCTGCGGAAAATGTAAGGCAGACGGAAACTGTTC
The DNA here is from genome assembly GCA_005789975.1 of Planctomycetaceae bacterium. The sequence continues at coordinate 4,578 of SXWC01000041.1, read as the reverse complement.
CCAGTAAAACACTTAGGGCATGCCCGGGAGGGAAAAACAGGGTCCCGGAGGGTGGGAACGATATGGACTGCCCAGCCGAACGCCTGTAGGGTTGAGAGGCTCGGAAACCGGAACTGATCCGACGGAACGCCCCGGAAGGCATGATGTCTCACCAGCGGTCAAACTTCTACCAGCGGCACAGCGTCGGGATCATGACCGTTTTGGTCTTCCTGATGCCCCTGGTGGTGATCGGCGCCATCAAGGCCAAAAGCAACAACCGCAACGACGTCAAAGGCTGGTTGCCGGCCGAATACCCCGAAACCCGGACCTACCGCTTTTTCCGCCAAAACTTCCAGGGCGAGGAGTTCATCCTCGTCAGCTGGGAGGGCTGCACGATGGCGGATCCCCGGCTGGAGATGCTGGCCAGGAAACTCCTGCCGCCGCCGGAAGAGGCCTCCCGGATCGAGCGGCCACTCTATTTCAAGACGGCTCAGACCGGCCCCCGGGCCGTCGAGCGGATGGGTCAGGAACCCCTCAACCTCTCGCGTGAGGAGTCGATCGCCCGCCTGACCGGCGCCCTGATCGGCCCGCCGCCCAAGGGGGTCGAGGCCGGGGCGGCCGGCGACGACCTCGACCAGCGGAAGACCTGCCTCGTGCTCACGCTGGCCGATACCGCCCGGGCGAATCTCCACGGCGCGATCGACGAGATCCGGAAGGTCGCCGTCGGCGAATGTGGCATCCCGGACCAGGATCTCCACATGGGTGGCCCGCCGGTCGACAACGTCTCGATCGACAAGGCCGGGCAGACGAGCGTCACGATCCTCTTCGGCCTGTCGCTCGTCGTCGGTTTCTTCGTGAGCTGGTGGAGCCTCAAGAGCACGGCACTCGTGGCGATGGTGATCGCCTCGGGCGTCTACAGCATGTTCGCGAGCCTGGCCGTCGTCTGGTATTCGGGCTTTCCGGTCGACGCCATCCTGCTGACGATGCCGTCGCTCGTGTACGTCGCGACCACCTCGGGCGCGATCCACCTGGCCAACTACTACCGCGATCAGCTGGCCGAGACGGGGATGCAGGAAGGCGCCGCCGGCCGGGCGGTGCACCACGCCCTCCTGCCGCTCTCGCTCGCGACGGGCACGACGGCCATCGGTCTCGCCACGCTCGCGGTCAGCGAACTGGTGCCGATTCGCATGTTCGGCATCTTTTCGGCCGCGGGTGTCGTGGTGAGCTTCCTGATCCTCATCACGTTCATGCCGGCGGCGCTCGAACTCTTCCCGCCGAAACTCCGGGTGGGCATGCTGGCCGGCGATGAGACCGCCGCCGGCTGGAAGCCGATCGAGTCGAGCCGCTGGTGGGGGGTGGGTCATTGGATCACCCAGCACAGCACCTTCGCGACCGTCGCCTGCCTGCTCGTGATGGCGGGCGTGGGCTACGGCATGACCCACGTCGAGAGCAGCGTGCAGCTCATGCGGCTCTTCTCCCGGAAGGCCCAGATCCGCACCGACTATGCCTGGCTCGAGAGCCACCTGGGCCCTCTGGTGCCCATGGAGATCCTGGTCCGCATCGACGAGAACTGCCCGCTCACCTTCCTCGAGCGGATGGAGCTCGTCGATGAGATCCAGCGGGAGATCGGCGGGCTCGACGCGGTCGGCAGTTCGCTGTCAACCGTGACGTTCGGCCGCAGCCTCGACAGCGGCAACGGGGGCGAAGGATTGCGGGCCAAGCTCGCCCGCAGCGCGCTCAATAAGGCCCTGGTGCGGCACCGGGACGACTTCCTGGCCGGTGACTACCTTCGTGAGGCGAGCGTCCCCGACTCCGCGGGATTCCCCCACAAGCAGGAACTCTGGCGGATCAGCGCCCGCGTGAGCGCGATCCAGGAAGTCGATTACGCCCTCTTCAAGGCCGACCTCCAGAAGAAGATCGATCCCCTGCTCGCCCGGCTCGACGGCGAGGGCGTGAAGGGCATCGCGGTGGACTACACGGGGCTCGTGCCCCTGGTCTACAAGGCCCAGCACTCGCTGCTGGAGAACCTCAAGATCGGGTTCATCTTCGACTTCGCGATCATCGTCGTGGTCATGATCCTGCTCTGCCGGGCCGCATCGGCGGGGCTCGTCCTCCTGCTGCCGGCGGCCTATCCGGCGGTGCTGGTGTTCGGCTTCATGGGCTGGGGCAACTTCCTGATGAAGTCGCTGCACTCGGGCAATCTGTTCATCGACATCGGCAGCGTGATGGCGCCGAGCGTGGCCCTCGGCGTGACCGTCGACGACGTCGTGCACTTCATGCTCTGGTTCCGCCGCGGCATCGCCGACGGCCTCGACCGCAGGCAGGCCACGATGCTCGCCTACAAGGGCTGCGCCCGGGCGATGTATCAGAGTTGGGGCGTGATCGGCATCGGCCTGTCGGTCTTCTCGCTCTCCCCCTTCGGTCCGACGCAGCGGTTCGGGCACATGATGCTCGCGATGCTCACGATCGCCCTGGTCGGCAACCTCGTGCTGATGCCCGCCCTGCTCTCGGGGCCTCTCGGCGCGGTGTTCGCCTGGAGCGTGCAACGCATCGAACGGAAGAAGGCCGCGAAGGCGGGCCGCCGCCGCCTGATCGCCGACCCCGGCAGCGACGCCCTTCCGGCACCCCATGTCACGCCCGGGCCGGCGAAGCAGGTCGTTCATGCCTGAGTCGTTGGCGGCCGTTGATGCTGTCTCGGGCCTGCCGACGGCGACCGTGGTGCTCAAGCCCAAGCGGGCCCGGCCGTTCTTCGGCCGTCACCCCTGGGTGCTCGACTCCGCCGTGCTCAAGGTGGATGGTCAGCCCGCCGACGGCGACGTGGTCGACCTGGCCACGCACGACGGTCACTTCGTGGCCCGCGGCCTCTGGAACTCCCGGAGTCGGCTGCGGGTGCGGCTCTATGCCTTCGACGCCTCGACCAAGCTCGACGATGCCCTCTGGCAGGGACGCATCGCCGCGGCCGTCGCCCTGAGAACGGCCCTCGGGCTCGACGACCGCACCGGCGCCGCCCGGCTGGTCAACAGCGAAGGAGACGACCTCTCCGGCCTGATCGTCGACCGCTACGGCGACTATCTCGCCGTGCAGGTGACGGCCCTGGCGATGGCCGAACGCCTCGACACGCTCTGCGACGCCCTCGAAGCGACCGTCGCGCCCAAGGGGATCCTGCTCAGGGGCGCCGAGCGGGGGCTTGCGAAGCTCGAAGGCCTCGCGCTGGTCGACCGGCTCGTCCGCGGCGCTCCCCCGAGCGGCCCCATCTTCGTCCACGAGCACGGCCTGAAGTTCGGCGTCGATCTCGCCGAGGGACAAAAGACCGGCTACTACCTCGATCAGCGGGACAACCGGCAGGCGGCGGCCCGGTATGCCCGGGGCCGCCGGGTGCTCGACATGTTCTGCTACTCCGGCGGCTTCGCGGTGGCCTGCGCGGTGTCGGGGGCCGCCCGGAGCGTGCTGGCCGTGGACTCCAGCGCGAAGGCCGCTGCGCTCGCCCGCGCCAATGCCGATCTCAACGGCGCCGCCAACGTGACCGTGGAGGCGATCGACGCCTTCGAGAAACTCGACGCCCTCGCCGCAGCCGGTGAACGTTTCGGGATGGTGATTCTCGACCCGCCGAAGTTTGCCCGCAGCCGGTCGGGTGTCGACGACGCCCTGCGGGCCTATCACCGCATCAATCGGGTGGCCGTCGGCCTTCTCGAACCGGGCGGCATCCTCGTCACCTGCTCCTGCTCGGGCTCGGTGTCACGGGAGGACTTCCTGCAGATGCTCTCGGGCGTGGCCCAGCGATCGGGGCGTCCGCTCCAGTTGCTGGAGTGCCGCGGTGCCGCCGCCGATCACCCCGTCAGCGCGAGCTGCCTCGAGGGCGACTACCTCAAGTGCGTCATCGCCCGCGTGGCCTGACGTCGGCCGCCACTTCCCGTCGGGAAGCCCCGGGCCGGCGCCGGGAGGACGCCCGCCGCATCATCCTGCACCGAGTCTGCGGCGGGATCACGCCCGCCGCAGACGCGTGTATTCGTCCATGGTGACGGTCGTGAGCTCGCCGTCGTCGCGGGCGAGAATCAGCACGTCGCTGTAGACCTTGTCGTCGCCGTTGCGGCGGAAGTGGAGCCCGTGCCGCCGCCGCTCGCGTCGCAGCACGCTGCCCACGGTCTTGGTGCTCCAGTTCGCCGACGAGCCGACGGTCACCCCGTGGATCACTTCCACGCGGTCGCCGGGCTCGAGTTGCTCGTAGAGGCTCCGGGCCTCGTATTCCTCTGGCGTCATGACGGATCACACTTCCTTGCTGTCGATCCACTTCATCATCTTGCGGAGGCCGCGGCCGGTCTCCGTGAGCTTGTGCTCCCGCTCGCGGCGGCGGGTCGTCTTGAACATCGCCGCTCCGCCACGATTCTCCAGGATCCAGTCGCGGGCAAACTCGCCCGACCGGATCTCCTCGAGAATCTTCCTCATCTCCGCACGGGTCTCGTCGGTGATGATCCGCTTGCCACGCGTGTAGTCGCCATATTCGGCGGTGTTCGACACGCTGTAGCGCATGTATTCCAGACCGCCCTGGTAGAAGAGATCGACGATCAATTTCATCTCGTGGAGGCACTCGAAATAGGCCAT
>SXWC01000040.1 GCA_005789975.1 Planctomycetaceae bacterium | reverse complement strand
GCTGCTGGCACGAACTTAGCCCGTGCTTCCTCTGAGGCTATGTCAAACGGAAGAGATTGCTCTCCCGCACTTCATCCCCTCTGACAGTGGTTTACAACCCAAGGGCCTTCATCCCACACGCGGCGTCGCTCGGTCAGGGTTTCCCCCATTGCCGAAGATTCTCGACTGCAGCCACCCGTAGGTGTCTGGGCAGTATCTCAGTCCCAATGACGCGGGTCGTGCTCTCACACCCGCTACCCATCGTTGCCTTGGTGGGCCGTTACCCCGCCAACAAGCTAATAGGATGCAGGCCCCTCCCAAGGTGGAATCACACCTTTGGTCCGAAGACATTATCCGGTATTACCTGCAGTTTCCCGCAGCTATCCCAGACCCCGGGGTAGGTACCTACACATTACTGTCCCTTTCGCCGCTGTCCCCGTATTGCTACGGTTCTCGCTCGACTTGCATGCCTAATCCACGCCGCCAACGTTCACTCTGAGCCAGAATCAAACCCTTCAATTTTTGGTTCGTCATGCCGCACCCGCCGAAGCGAGCGCGACGTTGATTTGCCTGAATCTCGAAGAGATTCGATCTAACTGTTGAAAAAATGGTTCGCGACCGAATGCCAGTTGCCTGACGCTCGGTCACTTGCCGGTACACGATCGCGTGCCGGCCGAAACCAAAAAAGATCGACTGCCGAATTGTCAAAGATCAGTTCGCCACGATCAACCTTGCGATTTCTCGCGGCGAGCCCCCAAGCATAGCAGCCTTCGACTCGCGGTCAACAGGCTGAAATGCCGGCCGAAAAAATTCCTGGCCGACCTTTATCGACCGGCCAGCCGCTCGGGGCCAATGCAGATGCGGCCGGCCTGCAAGTTGTTGCCAGCCACCGCGGGAGACGCTGGAATCCCCTACTTTTCTGCATCCAAAACGACGGGCACATCGAGGTTGTGACCCTCCCGTCGAACCGTGATCAGGACCTGATCGCCGGGATTTCGCGACTCCACGGCCGATAGAAAATCGTCCGCAGTCCGCACGGCTTGCCCAGCCACGGCGACGATCAGATCCGCGCCGGACCGATCGACCCGCGAGGTCTCGACCGTGAAGGGGCCTTGTCGCCGCCGTTCGCGGATGACCTTGAATCCGCGGAGCCCTGCCCGTTCGGCAGGCCCCTCCGGACTGAGTTCGGCCACCACCAGCCCGGCATCCGACTGATAGACCCGGGCGATTCCGGCGTCGGGCCGCACCACTTTCCCCTGCTTGATCAACTGGGGCACGATCCGCGTCAACGTGCCCACCGGGATCGCAAACCCCACCCCCGCGCTCTGGCCGGTGCGGCTGGCGATGGCCGTGGTCATCCCGATCAGTCGGCTGCCCGAGTCCACGAGCGGCCCCCCGGAGTTGCCCGGATTGATGGCGGCATCCGTCTGAATGATCGATTTGATCGTCCGGCCCGTCTTCGTCGGCAGCGAGCGATTGAGGCTCGAAATGATTCCCGTGGTGAGGGTCCGCTCGAGACCGAAGGGGTTGCCGATGGCAAACACCCGCTGGCCCACCCGCAGGTCGTTCGATGTGCCAAAAGCCACGGGATGCAGGATCTCCTCCGGGGCTTCGACCTTGATCACGGCGACGTCGGTCGCCGGGTCAATGCCGACGATGCGGGCGACGTGAGACGATCCGTCGTACAGCATCGCCTGGATCTCCTTCGCCCCTTCCACGACGTGAAAGTTGGTCAGCACGTGCCCCTGCCGATCGAGCACGATGCCCGATCCGGCCCCCTCGGAGGGCACCTCCAGGAGAAACAGTCCGGTCGCGACGGTGGCCTTGGTGTTGATGTTCACCACGCCCCGGTTGACCGACTCGTAGACCCCGATGTTGGTCCGCTCTTCGGGCGTGAAAGCCCGTTCGGCGGGCCCCGCCTCGAGTTTGGTCACGGCCTGGCCGCTCACGGAGGCCGTGACCGCCACACCGCAGAAAATCGCTGAAAAAAACGGCACCATCCAGCTGGCGGGCGTTCGACGGAGGTTCATGATGCGGGTGTTTCCCGGGACCACTGGACGCGAGTCGCCGCCCCCGACAACCCGGGCGGCGGTCGCGATTATCCGAACTCGGACGGGATGCTCCAAGCCGAATCCCCGGCCTCGAAGGCGACCGGCGGCGGAAAAAAACCGGCAAAACGCCGCCGTGACCGCTCAGAACGACGTTGGCGGGTTGCTGCCGGACAAATATGCTCTTCAGTGGTCCCCTCCCGGCACCGACCACCTTCAGGACTCGGAGCGTTTTTCATGTACCGCCCCCGGTTGAGCTATTTCACGGCCGCGATCGCACTCGTGCTCGCAGGACGTTTCGAGCCGGTTCTCGGGGCCGAATCGGCCCCGACAGTGACCTTCGTCGAAACCAGCGTCGCCGCCGATGGCCAGCCAGCCGTGACTGCCGTAGGACTCCGGGCAGCCGACGGCGGCCCGACCGCCGGCCCGGCCCATGTGGTGGTCCTCATCGACACCTCGGCGAGCCAGACGGGCGAATACCGGCAGCGGTCCCTCGAGTCGCTCAGCGGACTGCTCGAACAATCGCGGCCCGATGACCAGTTCGCCGCGGCGGCCGTCGATGTCTCCTGCGAGCCGTTGGTCGATGGCTTCCACGCGGGCAAGAGCGATGAACTTCGCAATGCCCGGCTCGCCCTGGACGGCCGCACGCCGCTCGGCTCGACCGACCTGATTTCCGCTCTTGAGAAAGCCGCGGCCCAACTCGCCGCGGTCGAGGGACCTCGGGCGATCGTCTACATCGGCGACGGACCGGCGCTCAGCGGGGTCGATGCCGATGATTTTTCGCGGGTGATCGACCTGCTGCGTTCCGAGCGGATCGCAGTCTCCAGCCTCGGCGTGGGCCCGACCATCAACTGGCCCTGCCTCGCGGCGCTCGCCAGCGCCACCGGAGGCATGCTGGCCGTCCCGGAAGACGGCGCCGATCCCAGGGCGGCCGGAACAAACATCGGCCGACTCGCCGTGCAGCCGATCGCCTGGCCCGCCGACGTGTCGATCGCCAGCAATGCCCCCGACGCCGGCCTTCGCCTGCTTCCGGGTCGCCTGCCCCCCTTGCGGTCCGACCGCGACTCGGTGGTGCTGATCGAGGGAACTCTCGAGGGCGGCCGCCTCGAGGTCTCGCTCAACGGGGAACCGGCCCAGACGCTCGAGATCCCGGCCGCAGCGCCGCGGGCCGAGAACGCCTACCTCGCCGAACTGGCCCGCAACGCCCGCGACAGCGACGGCATCTTCCTGCCGCTGCTCGGGCGGGAAGGGGTCGAACTCGCCCGAAACGTGATCCGTGGTGAGGCCGCCACGCTCGCGGCGCTCTCCCGTCAGGCGGAAGCATCGGGCGCGCACGCCTCGGCGGTGCGGCTCGCCGACGCCTCCCTCCGCAGGGATCCCGACAATACCGACGCATCGCTGGTTCGCGAGGTGGCCCAGCGCCGAGCGGCGGGCGACGCCGACGTGCTGCCGCCGCCGAGTCCCGTGAACGACGGGATGGAACGGCCGGGCCTCGGCGCCGAGGACGAATCCGAACTCGGCGAGCTCGACCAGATGCGTCGCGTGCGGGCCCAAAGCCTCGAGCAGGATACGGCGGTGAGACTCCGCGAATCCCGCAACCTGCTCGCCACCGATCCCGATCTCGCCCGCGACGAGCTCAAACAACTGCAGGATGTGATCCGCAAGGACGACGATCTCGACCCCGGCACCCGTGAGCGGCTGCTCGCACAGGTCGAGATGCGGATCCGCGAGTCGATCGTGCGCTCACGCGAAAAACTGGAACGCGACCTGGCCGCGGAGCGACGCGCGGCCATCGGCCGTGAGCGGCAGCGGCTCAACGGCGAACTCCAGCGGCGGGAGGAGAAGATCAAGCAACTCACGGAGCGTTACAACGCCCTCGTCGAAGAGGGAATCCGCGTGGGCTACCAGCGGCCCACGGCGGCGTTCGTCCAGGCGGAGCGGGACGTCGCGGAGGCGATCGCCGAGGAGGCTCCGCCGCTGTACGCGAACCATCCGGTCCCGATGACGGCGAGGGTCGTCGGCATGACGGCCCCGCTCGTCGCCCGCATGCTCGACTACGACGCCGAGAACACCCGTGTCAAACGCGACCAGCAACGGGGCTTCATGGACGTGCTGCACCTGTCGGACGTGGCGGCGATCCCGTTCTCGGACGAGCCGCCGATCCTCTACCCGAGCGCCCAGCATTGGAAGGAGATCACCCGGCTCCGCGAAAAATACAAGTCTGTCGATCTGGCGAATCCCGGCAGCCAGGAACAGAAGATCTACGCGGCCCTCGACGAACCGGTCTCGCAGTTCGAGTTCAACGAGGCGCCGTTGCGGGATGTCATCGCCCAGATCCGCGACTCGAGCGACATCCCGGTGCAACTCGACATCAAGGCCTTGGAAGACGCCGGCATCGATCTCGACATGCCGATCACCCAGAACCTGTCGGGCATCTCGCTGCGGTCGGCCCTGCGGCTGATGCTGGGGAGCAACGACCTCACGTATCTCATCAAGAACGAGGTCCTTCTGATCACCACCATCGAAAAGGCCCAGGAAAACCTGGTGGTCAAGGTCTATCCCGTCGCCGACCTCGTGCTGCCCGTGGACCCGGGCTCGGGCCTGAATCCCTTTCAGACCGGCGGCGGCCTCGGCGGACAAAACAGCGTCAACAGCGGCCAGAACATGATGGGGCCCGGGGCGATGGGCGGCGGCGGCGGTGGCGGTGGCCTGGGCGGCTTCTGCTGGGTCGCCCGGGAGGTCTACGGCGTGCACGACCCCCGTTGGCTCGCCTTTCGCGAATGGATCACGACGCGGGCGCCGGCATGGCTGCACGATCTCTATGCCACACACGGCGAGTCGTTCGCGGACTGGATCCACGACAAGCCTGCCGTGAAGGGCGTGCTGCGGCTCCTGATGGACCGCGTCATCGACACACGACGGATCACACCGGGCGGACCGTTTCAGGTCTCGGGTGCGAAGTCACGCATTGCCTCCGGCGACGGCACCGGCGCGGTCGTGCCAACGGCCGCCACTTCCGGCGCCGAGCAACCAACCGCCAACTCGACGGCCATGGAGCGGGTCGGGCTCCCCGCTTCCGTCCTCGAGGCCGAAGACCTCCGCGCGGCGCTCGACGATTACCTTTCGGCGGACGATCCCGCCGGAAAAAAGCCGGCTGCTCCCGGCGATGCGCGGGACGCCGCGATGCGACTGGCACGCCTCCGGGTGTCGGCCGCGGAACTCGGCCGCGAGGGCCGGTTCGTCAAGGCGGCAGAACTCATCTCGGCGGCGATCGCCTGCGGACATGGTGAATCCTGGATGTACGAGTCGCTGGCCGTCGCGATGGAGGCCGCCGGCCAACCCCGGCAAGAGGTGGAGCGGGCGCTGCTCTCGGCAGCCGACTTCGCTGCGGGTCCGGTCGAGTTGCTGCAACTCGCCAACTATCTCGCCCGATTCGGTTCCGACAAACAGGCGATCCGTGTCTGCCGCCAGGTGACCAGGATCGATCCGGCCAGTCGCGAGGCCTTCGCGCTCGCGATGGCAGTCGCCGCCCGAACCGATGACGCGGCGACGCTGCAGTGGGCCTGCCCGGGCGTGCTCGCCCACGAATGGCCCGCCAGCCAGCAGGAACTGGTCACGCGGGCGGCCCGGCTTGCCAGGGCGACGATCGATTCGCTGGAGAGGAAAGGCCAGGCCGCCGATGCCGCGGCTTTCCGCTCCACGATCGACGCCGCGCTCGTGCGCGATGTCGTCATCGACCTCTCCTGGACGGGGGATGCCGACATCGACGTGATCGTGGAAGAACCGCCGGGAACCGTCTGCTCACTCGCCACACCGCGGTCGACCTCGGGGGGCACGCTGCTCGGCGATCTGGATGCGGCCTCGGACGCCGACAACACGACGCACCGCGAGCGATACGTGGCCACGGAGGCCTTTCCGGGAGATTACCGGATCCTCGTTCGCAGGGTCTGGGGTAAGGTCGCGGCAGATACCGTCACCGCTGAAATGACGATCCACCGAGGCACCGCGCGGGAGCAGACGCTGCGGCGCCAGATTCGCATCGGAGCAGACGACCAGCTCCTGTCGGTGAAGCTGCCCGACGGGCGCCGTAAGGAGCCGCTCCTCGACGCACAGATCGCGCAGGACGTGGCCGCCCAGCAGACGCTCGGCAAGGCGGTCCTGGCCCAGCAACTCGCCGCCATCGCCGACCCCCTGGCTGCTCAGTCGATGTCGCAGAGCCGAGGCGGAACCGGCATTCCGGGGATTCCCGGGCTTCCCTTCTTCGGCCGCGGTGCCGTGGGCTATCAGCCCGTGATCACGACGCTGCCCGAAGGCACGAACCTGTTTGCGCGGGCCGTTGTCTCGGCCGATCGGCGGTATGTCCGAGTGACCACCGTGCCGCTGTTCTCGGGCGTCGGCCAGGTTACGCAGTTCAACTTTGCGGGCGGCGGAGTCGGGGTGGGGTCGGGTGCCGGCGGTACGGGCCAGGCGCCCGGCCAGGGTGGCGGCGCCGGCGGTGGCGGCGGCTTCGGCCAGGGTTTTGGTGCCGGCGGTGGCGGCGGCTTCGGCCAGGCCGCGGGCCAGGGTGGCGGCGCAGGGGGTGTTCAGGCGGCGGGCCAGGGCATGTGCTGGGTCGCCCGAGAAGTGTACGGCGAGAACAATCCGCAGTGGCTGGTGTTTCGCCGCTGGCTGACGACGGATGCGCCCCGCTGGCTGCACGACGCTTACGCGGCCCACGGCGAGGATTTTGCCGCCTGGATCCGGGACAAGCCGGTCATCAAGGCCGCGGTGCGGATGCTGATGGATCGGGCCATCGCCGAGGCGACGATGCCATGCCCCGCTTCGGAGTGATCCTGGCGGCCGCCGGGCAGAGCAGCCGCTTCCAGGATGCCAACTATAAAAAACCGTTCGCGCCGCTGGCGGGCCGGCCGGTCTGGCTGCATTCGGCAGAGAAGTTCATCGACCGCGACGACGTGAAGCAGGTCGTGGTGGTGGTCTCGCCCGAGGATCGACAGTCGTTCGTCGAGAAGTTCGGCGCCAATCTCGCCTTCATGGGCATCACGCTGGCCGAGGGGGGCGCGGAGCGGGCCGATTCCGTCCGCAAGGGCCTCGAGAAACTCAACGACGACATCGACATGGTGGCGATTCACGATGCCGCCCGTCCCTGCCTTGCGACCGCCTGGATCGACAGGGTCTTTGCGGCCGGCGTACGCTCCGGCGCCGCCATCCTGGCGATCCCGGTGGTGGGCACGCTCAAGCGCGTGGCCGCCGACCACACGATCACCGAGACGGTGGATCGCAGCGGCCTCTGGGAGGCACAGACCCCGCAGGTCTTCACCCGTGAGCTGCTCGCCCGCGCCATGGCCGCCCATCGCGAGGGTCAGGCCACCGACGAGGCCAGCATCGTCGAAAGGATCGGTCACCCCGTGACCGTCGTTCAGGGCTCGCCCATCAACCTCAAGATCACCTGCCGGGAAGACCTCAAACTCGCCGAGCAGGCTCTCAAGGCGTTGCCGCCACCAAAACTCGGCGGCCCCGCCCATCCATTTGCCGACGGCGACCTCTGGCGGTAGCGACATGCCCCACGATCTGCTCACGGATTTCGAGGCCCGGGGCCTCGTTCACCAGTCCACCGACGCCACAGCCCTTCGCGACTGGCTCGCCACGCCCGGCCGCCGCGTCTACGCCGGCTTCGACCCCACGGCCGACAGCCTCCACGTGGGCCATCTCGTGGCCCTCGTGCTGCTCCGCCGCGTGGCCCGCGCCGGACACGAGCCGGTCGCCCTCATCGGCGGCGCGACGGGCATGATCGGTGATCCGAGTGGCCGCAGCGAGGAGCGTAACCTGCTCTCGCCCGAGGAACTCGCCGCCAACATCGCGGGCGTCGAACGGCAGATTCGTGCGGTGCTCGCCGCGGCCGGCGAACGGGTGCACGTCGTCAACAACGCCGACTGGATGCGGGGCGTGGGTTACCTCGAGTTTCTCCGCGACGTTGGCAAGCACGTGCCGCTCTCCCAGATGCTCGCCAAAGACTCCGTGAAGAGCCGGCTCGACCGCGACGGCGGCCTCTCCTACACCGAGTTCAGTTACATGCTCCTTCAATCGTGGGACTTCGTGCATCTCGGCGACGTGCTCGACTGCCGCGTGCAAATCGGCGGCAGCGACCAGTGGGGCAACATCACGGCCGGCATCGAACTCGGCCGCCGGCTGCGGTCCCGCGACCTGCACGGCATCACCTGCCCGCTGCTCACGAAGGCCGACGGCACCAAGATGGGCAAGACGGCCTCGGGCGCCATCTGGCTCGATCCGCAGAGGACGAGCCCGTATCGCTTCTACCAGTATTGGATCAATCTCGACGACGACGATGCCGGTCGCTGCCTGCTCCGACTGACCGATCTGACGGTGGAGGAGGCTGCGGCCTTCGACGTGAAGCGTGCGGCGAATCCCGGCGCCCGCGACACGCAGAAGCGGCTTGCCGAGGAGCTCACGCGGCTCGTGCACGGTGACGCGGGCCTGGCCTCCGCCCGGCAGGCGACGGAGATTTTCTTCGGCGCGGAGATCGCGAGCCTCGACGACCAGTCGCTCGGCGAGATCTTCGCCGATGTGCCGAGCCACGAGTTCCCGCGGACGGCGCTCGATGGTGACGGCCTGCCGCTGATGGAGGCGCTCCGGGCCACCGGTCTCGCGGCGAGCATGGGGGCTGCACGACGGACGATCGAGCAGGGAGGAGCCTACGTCAACAACCGCCGGATCGCCGACGTGGCCCACCGGCTCACGCCCGGCGATCTTGCCGGTGCCGCAACCCTCGTGCTCCGTTCCGGCAAGAAGTCGTACGCCCTCGCCCGGTTCCTGTGATTCAGACGACCTCACGCTCGGGCCGGCATTGACCGGCCGCGGTCCCCCTGCGACCCTCCCTGCCCCCCCGAGGAGTCCGGCCATGCGTCGCCACGCGTTCGTTCTTGCGGCACTCATGCTGCTCACGCCGCCCCACGTCGTGCGGGCCGAAGCCCCCGAGACCGTGCCCGGCGGCGTGGCGGGCCTGGCTGACCGGCTGAAGTCGGGCCTGAAGGTCCGGGCCCCGCGGGACGTGAAGTTCATCGAGACCGTCACGGCCCGCGTCCGCGAGGGCCGGCTCCCGGAAAAGCTCGTCGACTCGACCTATCTCTGGGCGGTCAATCGCGGCAAGAAATATCCCTTCCCCGCCTTCGAGCACGTGATCCGCCTGCAGGCCGAGAAGCTCGACGTGCCCCTCTGAACCTGCCCGCCCGCAACGCTTCTCTCGCTTCGCGCCGCTACGGCGGCGGGAGCCGGTAGACGGCGTAGACGCCGTTGGAGTGCAGCCGTTCGCCCGGGATCGCCTCGACGAGCGGCGGATCGAGCGGCAGGATCACATGGTCCGCCCCATACCGCACGGCAACCGCCCGCAGTCGCTCCGCACCGAGCGACGCCGTCGACCGCTCCAATTCGACGAGGCCGCCGTCGCGTGAAAAACAGTCGACGATCCGCCGCCGCCACTCGATGAGCGAGGCGGCGTCCTGAGGGCTGTTCTTCCACGACACCACCTCGCGACGACCGGTCCGCCACGTGAAGCTTGCGGCGTTCCGCGGTGTGAGAAAACAGGCGTCGACGGGCGTGTGGTCGCGGGTCCAGTCGCAGATGTCGGCCCAGGCGGCGGCGGCGACCTTCGAGTCGCCGCGCGGCGCGGGCGAGGTGCGGCCCGGCAGCGGCCAGTGGTGGCTCTGCACGGCGAGATCGGCGAGCAAAAGCGCCACGGTGAGTCCGCGGACGACGGCGGGCCGCAGGCCGACGACGCGGCCGCACAGGGCCCCGTCGTCGAGCAGCGCCGCGACGGCCGTCGCCAGGGCAAAGGGCACCGTCACGTCGCCGAGACGAAACCAGTAGTACCGCAAGAGCCCGTACACCGGGACCGGCGTCCACGGCTCGGCGGCGGCGATCAGGCAGCCGGTGAGCGAAAGACCGATCGCGGAGAGGGTGAACGCGGCCAGACGGCCCCGCGCGGCCGACGCCGGCACGAGCCTTTGCAGCAGCCACCACGCGGCGATTGCCAGCACGTGCCTCGCGAGCATGCCGTCGGCGAATGTCCGCGGCAGCAGGTGATGCGGGAGCCGCTCGACCACGTAGATCCGGTTCGCCGCCGCCTGCATCCCGGCCCCGACACCGGCCGTCAGCCCGACCGCGGGCACGACCCCCGCCCCTGCCAGCAGGAGCCCCCGGCCGACCAGGATCGTGGCGCGGTGGCGGCCCTCAGGGGCGGCCGGCCGCCCCATCGCCAGCCATGTCGCGACGGTGGCCACGAGGGCCCAGCCGCCGACGATCGGATGCAGCGCCGTGGCCGCGCCGCAGAAACAGACGGCCCACGCGAACCGGCCGCGGACAATCCCGCCGAGCCCCCCGAACACGAAGGCCCATGCATAAACCTTCGCCTCACAGCCACCGATCACCCACTCGCCTGCCGCGGTCGTGTTGCGCAGCGCTACCGCGAACACCGCCGCTGCCACCACGCGGGACCAGCCCGAGCAGAGCAGCGGGACGACCGCCCAACGAAAGCCACAGGCCAAAGCGGCCCAGCCGACCACCCTTCCGATCCACGCCGCCTGTTCCAGCGGCATGGCAGCAGCGAGCGGCCCCATGAAAAGATAGAAGACGCCGTGGGCCTCGGGGGTCTCCAGGAAGAAGTCGCCCCGGGCCCAGGCTGGATCGGCCGCGTGACGGGCCTTCGTCAGATAGACGGTCTCGTTGACATCGGGCGTTGGCCAGGCTCCACCCGCCGCGAACACGACTAGAATCAGCAGCCACTCGACGACGCCACCGAGGCGGGCCGCCGTCCGATCGCCCTCACTTTCGCCGCGCCAGGCCCGCATCTATAACCTCGACGATTCTCCGGCCGCTCGGCGGCCTCCCTCACGCCGACCGCAGGATACAGAATACCGATGACCGCCCATTCCCCCGTCGAGTTCCGCCCCGCACCCGATGGGGCGGCGACGGCGGCCACCGGCGCCGCCCTCAGGCGCGGCATCGAGACCGAGACCCTCGGCATCGTCGGGGCGCCCTTCGCGCTCGCCGCGAAACTCGTCGAGTCGGCCGGCTTCGACGCGATCTACCTTTCCGGCGCGGCCTTCTCCGCCGGCACGCTCGGGGTGCCCGACATCGGCCTGTTCACGCGAGACCAACTCGTCGAACAGACTCGCATTCTGGCCCGGGCCGTCACCGTCCCCGTCGTCGTGGATGCCGACACCGGTTTCGGTGGACCGGACGAGGTGGCGACCACCGTGCGACTGCTCGAGGAGGCCGGCGCCGCCGCGATCCAGCTCGAGGACCAGCGCGGCGCCGACAAGCGGTGCGGCCATCTCGCCGGCAAGCAGGTGATCGAACCAGCCGAGATGTGCGCGAAGCTTGCCGCCGCCGTCGCCGCGCGGCGTGATCCTGACACCGTGATCATCGGTCGCTGCGACTCGCGGAGCGTGCATGGGTTCGACGACTGCGTCTCCCGCCTGCACGCCTACCGCGATGCCGGCGCCGACTGGCTGTTCCCGGAGGCCCTCGCATCGCGGGACGAATTCGCCCGTGTCGGCACCCTCTTCGCCGGCTCCGTGCCCCTGCTCGCCAACATGACGGAGTTCGGCACGAGCCCGCTGATCTCGATTCCGGACCTCGCGGACCTCGGATTCGCGGCCGTGCTCTATCCGGTGACGTTGATGCGGCTGGCGATGAAGGCCATGGAAGCGGGCCTGGCGATGATCATCGCGGAAGGATCCCAGGAAAGCCTCCTCGACCTGATGCAGACGCGGGAGGAGCTCTACGCGCTCCTCGACTACGATCCCGCGCATCCCGAACGGCACCGCTTCGCACGCCCCGCGTCTCCTCAGGAACCCACCTCATGACGGCCCCGCTCACCCGGCCCGCAGCTGAATTCGCCAAGGGACTTGCGGGCGTGATCGCCGGCCAGACGAGCATCTGCTCGCTCGACGGCACGCTCCGCTACCGCGGCTACGACATCGATCCGCTGGCGTCCGTGGGAGACTTCGAGGAGGTAGCCTACCTCCTTCTGCATGGCGATCTGCCGACCGGGGCTCAACGGGAGGCATTCTGCGAACGCATTTCCGGGGCCGCGCGGGCGCTCGATCCCGCCGTGATCGACGCCCTCGCCCGGCTCGCGGCGACGAGCCCGCAGGCCTCGGTGATGGACGCGCTGCGGACCGGCATCAGCATGCTCGGCCTCCTCGAGCAGGACGACACGCCCGGCCCCCGGGCCGCGCTCCTCGCGCAGGCGGAGCGCCTTCTCGGCCAGACACCCGCCCTTCTCGCCGCCTGGATCGACCTCACGAGCGGCCGCCCCCCGCAGCCATGGCCTTCCGGCTCGATCGCCAGCGGCCTGCTCGAGCGACTGACGGGCCGGACGGCGCCCCCCGAGCATGTGGCACTCTTCGGCACCACGCTCGTGCTGTATGCCGAGCACGAGTTCAACGCATCGACGTTTACCGGCCGCGTGATTGCCGGCACGGGCTCGGACATCTACTCGGCCATGACCGG
>SXWC01000039.1 GCA_005789975.1 Planctomycetaceae bacterium | reverse complement strand
GGTCGACCATGCCGGCCCCGCCCATCTCGACCCAGCGGCCGCCCCATTCCATGTCCACCTCGACGCTCGGCTCGGTGACCGGGACGAACGACGGCCGAAACCGCACGCGGACGTCGCCACCGAGAAAACTCGAGGCGAACAGCCGCAGCACGCTCTTGAGATGGGCCATCGTGGTGCCCGGCTCCACGAGCAGGCCCTCCACCTGGTGAAACATCGGATAGTGCGTGGCATCGGCCGTGTCGGGGCGGTAGACGCGGCCGAGCGACACGATCCGCAGCGGCGGCTCGCGGTTTTCCATCACCCGGATCTGCACCGTGCTCGTCTGGGAGCGGAGCAGCAGCGGATCGGCCCCCCGGGCCACGGCGAGGTAGAAGTTGTCGAGCGGATCGCGGGCCGGGTGCTCGGCGCTGATGGCCAGGGCCTCGAAGTTGTGCCACTGATCCTCGACCTCGGGACCATCGACGCTCTCGAAGCCGAGCCGGCCCATGATCTCCTGGACGCGGCGGATGGTCCGCGTGAGCGGATGGAAGTGGCCGAGCGGCACCGTCGCCCCGGGGAGCGTGACGTCGATCGGCGCCGCCTCCGCCTCGCCGGCCGCTCCGGCGAGCCTCGCCTGCGCCGCCTCGAGGCAGGCGGTGATGGCGTTCTTGGCGTCGTTGAAGTGCTTGCCACCGGCAGGCTTGTCGGCCGCTTCGAGACCGCCGAGCGATTTTTGAATCGCCTTCAAGCGTCCACTGCGGGCGCCGAGAAACTCGACCCGGGCCGCCTCGAGGGCCGCCGCATCGACCACCGCGATCAGAGCGGCCTCGGCATCGGCGCGGAGACGCTCGAGATCGGCACGGAACGAATCGAGCGGAACGGCTGTCACGGCGTCACGCGACCGCGGCCGGCTCCGGCAACGCGAGGGCCTTGCGGACCTCGGCGGCGATCGCGTCAAAGCCGGTCGGATCGAGCACGGCCATCTCGGAGAGCGTGCGGCGATCGAGTTCGCAGCCGATCTTGGCAAGGCCGGCGATCAGCTGGCTGTAGCGGAAGCCACGCTCACGGCAGGCGGCGTTGATTCGCACGATCCACAGCCGCCGGAAGTCACGCTTCTTCCGCCGCCGATCGCGGCGGGCGTAGACGCCGGCGCGGATGATCGACTCCTTCGCGGTCCGGAGCAGACGGCGGCGTCCGCCGACGGAGCCCTTCACCCGCTTGAAGAGACGCTTCTTGGCACGCAGACGGGGAACAACGCTTTTGGTACGCATGACTTACAAAACCTTGGACGGCTGGGGGCCCGTGGGCCCGGTTCGGAGGAACCTCAAAATCTGGCTTGAATCACCGGAATTGCAAGGGGCGCCTTGGATTCCGGGGCGTTTTTGCAGGGGACGGGGATCCGTGGCGAGCAGCCTTCGGGGAAACCGCTCGTCGCCGGCAGACAGGCCGTCAGTAACTGTACTTGCCGAGCGCGTCGTGGATCCGATGCACGTCCGACTTCGCGAGCACGCCGGTCCCACGGAGTTTCTGCTTCCGCTTTGCCGTCAGACGCACCTGAAGGTGGCTCGTGCCTGCTCGGCGGTGCTTCACCTTGCCGGTGGCGGTGATTCGGAAACGCTTCTTCACGCCCTTGTGGGTCTTCTGCTTCGGCATGGCGACACTCCTTGACTCGGCGACGGGATCGGGATGCGGTTTGGGGGACTGTTATTTGGGGGAGAGCGTGCAGACGAGCCGACGACCCATCTGCTGCGGCGGGGCCTCGACCTTGCTGACCGGATCGAGTTGTTGAACGATCGACTTCATCACCCGTTGACCATCGTCGATGTGGGCCAGTTCGCGCCCCCTGAAGACGACGGAGACGACGACCTTGTCCTTGTGGAGCAGGAAGGTCTTCGCCTGATTGACCTTGAACTCGATGTCGTGATCGCCCGTCTTGGGTCGGAGCCTGATTTCCTTGATCTTGGCGTGATGGACGTGTGTTTTGTGGTGCTTCTTCTTCTGCTGGTACTTGAACTTCCCGAAGTCCATGATCCGGCAGACGGGCGGCTTCTCGTTGGGAGCCACCTCCACGAGATCGAGACCGGCTTCCCGGGCGAGATTGAGGGCCTCTTCGGTGGGAATGATCCCGAGCTGTCCGCCTTCTCCGGAAATCACGCGAATGGGCGTGATTCGGATCTGCTCGTTGATGCGATGCTGCTTCTCGATGGCTCGCGCCTCCAGCCGCGGAACAGGATGGCCGCCGGCCGGGACGAAGTCAGACTTCCTGCACCGCGGGCCGGCGGTTCTCCTCTCAAAATGTCAGTGCGGACGCCACCCTGGAACTCGTCGCAGGGCTCTTTCCGCAGTCGAAAAGTGTCGCCGTGACGCAGGGCAGCGTCAAGGCGTCCGGGAATCCTGCGGCAACCGGGCCTCACGGTCGGGCGGAGCCTGGCTCGGATCGGGCGTTTTCCCTGCCGAAATCCCCTCGACCGCGGGCAGCGTGATCCCGTCCACGAGTTCGCGGTCGGCCGCCCCA
The DNA here is from genome assembly GCA_005789975.1 of Planctomycetaceae bacterium. The sequence continues at coordinate 6,370 of SXWC01000039.1, read as the reverse complement.
AACCGCTTCTCCAGCGATTGCTCGAGCATGCATGTGACCGCCAGCCGATGTCCGGCGTTGTCGGTGAGCACATGGTGGATCCAGCGAAACGGCAGGTCGCCGGCCCGGCCCGCCGTGACCACCCGCACGAGCCGCACTCCGTCGCTCCGACTCGCCTCCGATGAATGTTCGACACGGCCAAACTGGCCGGCCAGCGACCGCTCGATGTCCCGTTCCACCTCGGCGATGGAGGGGGGCGACTGCGGAGACGAACGCGGCAACGCCATGATCGAACACTGCGCGACGAGGGCCCCGCGATCGACGAATCGCATCACCAGTCCGTCGCCGCCGTCTTCGATCATCCGCCAGCGTTCGTCGTGCACGAGGTCGTAGCGTCCCGCCGTGTCCCGCTGCCAGACCATCCCCGGACTGCCGCTGCCGCGACGGCGCTGCGGAGCGTCGCCCTTGGCGTCCTCGACGGGCGGCCACTGCGTCTCTCCAGCCTCGGTCGTGCGGGCGATCGAGAGCCTGGCCTCGACGTCGAAGCCCGGCGCCACGTGGCTGGCCTCGCGTCGTTCCCCGAGTGTCACCGTCAGCGAGGCGACGCGGTTCTCGAACGCCACCGTGCCGGTCGCCGATGGCTCGTCGATGGGCAGCGTGTAGGAGCCCTCGACCGTGACGTGTGCGGGCACGCCGTCGGCGGCGCCATCGACGATGCCTGAAAAACTCACGTTGGCGCGGCCATCGACGATCTCCTGAAACGTCGCCTTGATGCCCCCCGATTCGACGGTGTCGATGCCGAGAAGCCCCGCGATGACATCTCCGGAGACGTCCCAGGTGGCCCCCGGGGCGACGGGCTCCACGGACCGCAGCGCGTCGATGAGCAGGGGATCGAAGGGGGTCTCGAGGAGATCCATCTCTTCCCGCGAGAGAAACCCATCGGCGAGATAGGGCGACGGCGTGGTGCCCCGCAGCACGGCCTTCACGGTCCGGGCATCGTCGGCCAGCGTCGTTCGACGTGGCTCGCCATCGATGCGGAGCTCGGCCGATGCGTCGCTGTAGCGACGTTCCACGGCCGCCCGCTCATCGCCTGCAACCGGCGTTTCCACGAAGTCGAATCGGGCGTCGAGCACGATCGGCCGCCGCAGCGGGGGCGCGTCGCGTCCCGCGGGGGCAAAAATCTCCCCCTGCACGTCGAGCTTGAGCCTGATCCTGACGGGGGGCTCCTGAACCGCCACCGGGTCGGCGGGGGCTTCGTGGTCCACCTGATCGCCGACATCTGCGGGAGCGATCGCCATGCAGACGATCCACGCCAGAAACACCGCCACCGGCCGCACCATTGATGTCCCTCCGCTGTCGGGCCCCCCCCTGCCTGAATGGTTTTCGGCGTGGACGGGGGCAGTTCCCCGACTCATTTCGGTGCCGACGAGGCTTCGCCCCTACCCTGCCCATTCCTCCGGAGCACCGAAGAAGGAGCCGATCTACCAACTGTCCGGCGGCACAGAGCCTCTATTTTTCTCGGCTTTTCTGATCGGCAGGTTTGCAAACGAGAATGGCCGGCGGCCTGCCGAAAGCCGCAAGTCCTTGACAGGATTGGCTTTGCGATCACCCGCGGGAGTGCCGTCTGCACCGAGCAATTGATTTTTTCTCAAGAAAACCAGTTGTCCGCGAACCTCCGGCCGGGCCCCGCCGTATAACTCCCACGTCCGCGAGAGACATGACCGGGGCTAAGGATGGCCCCAAACGCGTGGGACGGTAGAGGCTCGATCACGAGTTGGATCCCAAGGGCCGCAGGCGGGTGATGCTGGTTCACCCGCGCTCGCAACCCCTGGAAACTGCTGGCAAGGCGGCCGGCCGGAGAAAGATCATGCGTTCCAATACAGCGGCTGATTTCATTCATTTGTTCGGCGGCGACGGCGGTCCCGCCGAAGAGGCGCACGAAAAGGCACAGCGGGGTCTTTCGCTGCCTCCTGCCGGAGCCGTGGACGCCGTTGTTCCAGCCGGCGAAGAGGTGCTCTCGATCGAGGACCTCGCCCGCCAGTTCAACGTCTCGACCAAGACGATCTCCCGGTGGCGGGATCACGGCCTGGTCGCCCAGCGCTATTCCATCGACGGCCGCCGTCGCGTTGGCTTCCTCGCCAGCGCCGTCGAACGCTTCATTCACGACAATCCGCTGCGCATCGAGCGGGGCAGTCGTTTCAGCCAGCTCTCCGACGAGGAGCATGAAAAGATCATCTCCTGGGCCCGGCGGCTGGCCGTGGCGGGCGCCTGCCCGGCCGACGTTCATCGCCGGATCGCCGCACGGCTCGGTCGCAGCATCGAGACGATTCGCTACACCGTGAAGCGATTCGACCAGGAACACCCCGACACGGCGGTCTTTCCGGCCGCTGACGGCCACCTGCGGCCCGAGAGCCGGACCCGGATCTACCAGCACCACCTCGCGGGCGAGGCGGTGGAATCGATCGCCCGGCGGTATCACCGCTCCAAGGCGAGCATCTACCGCGTGATCCTCGCCCAGCGGGCGGAGCACGTGATGCAACTGCCCCTCGATCTGATTCCCAACGCGCTCTTTTCCCGGAAGAGCGCGGAGAAGGTGGTCGACCAGCCCTACCCGGGCACCCCGACCAAGAAGGTGCGTCGTCCCAGCGGCCTGCCCGCCTACCTGGCGAGTCTCTACGAGGTGCCGCTGCTCACCCGCGAGCAGGAGGTCTGGCTGTTCCGGAAGTTCAACTACCTGAAGCACAAGGCTGCGACGCTACGCAAACAGCTCGACGTCGAGCATCCCAGCGCCCGCCTGATGGATCAGATCGAGCGGATCTACGACGAGATCGTCTCGCTCAAGAATCGCATCGTCCGCGCCAACCTCCGACTGGTCGTCTCGATCGCCAAGCGGCGGGTTTCCGCGGGAGACAGCTTCTTCGACCTCGTGAGCGACGGCAACATGTCGCTGATTCGTGCCGTGGAAAAGTTCGACTATGCCCGCGGCAACAAGTTCAGCACCTACGCCTCGTGGGCGATCATGAAGAACTACGCCCGCACGATCCCCGACGAACACAAGCGTCGCGACCGCTTCCGCGCGGCCGACATGGAACTGCTGCAGACGGCCGCCGATCGCCGTGAGGACGAATACCAGCAGCGCATGGCGGCCACCGACCGGCTCGCGCAGGTCGGTAAGTTTCTCGACCGGCTCGACTCGCGGGAGCAAACGATCATCGTCCGCCGCTACGGGCTCGACCACGTGCACGAGCCCCAGACCCTGAAGGAGGTCGGCTCGGCTCTCGGTGTCACCAAGGAGCGCGTCCGGCAGATCGAGGCCAAGGCGCTGGAAAAGCTCCGCGAGGCCGCCGCGGCCGAGGCGATGCTGCCGGAACTGGGGTAAGCCCGGCGGCCACGCTTCGTGGCGGAGGGCGGGCGGGGAGTGTATTCTCGACGGAATGGAAATTCCCCTCTGTCGGCCCGCCATTGCGGGATTGTCGCTTCTCGCCGCGCTCGTCTCCCTGCCGCTGGCGGCCGCACCGGGGCCGTTCGACGGCTGGGTGGGCCTGCGGGTGATTCCGCTCGACGGTCGCGCCGAACGGCTGATCGTCGCCGACCTCGGCAACGACGGCCGCGACGATGTGATCATCGTCAATCCCCGACAGGCGCGAATCGATCTCTATCGCTGGCTCACGGCGGCCGATCGCACCCGCGCCGACAACTCCGATCCCGAGCGGCCCAACGAACTCCCCCTGGCGCCGGATTGGGCGCACGGCGAGGTGTCGATCGACGAAATGCCCGTCGATGCCGCGCCTCACGATCTCGACGGCGACGGGCGACCCGAGTTGCTGGTGCTCACCAATCCCTCCAACCGGATCTCCATCTATGCCCAGGCCCCCGACAAGGCCGTCGATGCGAAGGACGCTTGGAAGAAGACCGGCGAATGGAACCTCCTCGCGGGCACGCCGACGGGTCGCAACGGCTGCCTGCTCGTTCGCGATCTGCCCGATGGCCGCCATGAACTGCTCGTGAGTTGCGAGCAGGGCATCCAGCAGCTGCCGCTCGTCCGCGGCAGTCGGGCTGTCTGGCTCGCCCCGCGGGAGAGCCGGGGCCGACTCGACTGGCACCTTGCAGACCTCGATGGCGATGGCGACGACGATCTCGTGGAATGGTCGAACGTGGCCCGCCAGGTCGTCCGATGGCACCCCTGCGGAGCCGATGGCAATCTGCTGCCGGCGCAGACCATCCACGATCAGCCGGTCGAGGGCATGCAGACGGCGGCGGCCGTCTCGGGCTCTGCCGACGTCTACCTCCTGGGAGGCTCCGACAAGGGCGTCCTTCGCCGGTATCAACTGGCCCGGGCGGAGGCCACCGACGTCGGCCGCCAGGACGCCCTGCCGATGGCGTCCGCCGCCCGGCACGGCTGGTGCGGGATGCTCGTGGGCGACGAGACTGGCCGCAGCCCGGCGATCGTCGCGGTCGATGCGGCACAGCCGCGGCTGCGGGTGCACCGCCTGGGCGACTCGGGCTGGCTCCAGGAGGAAACCTTCCCTTCGATCAGTGGCGTGAAGTCGTTGGCGGCGCCGGCCGAGCCGGGGACGCTCCTCCTGTGGGCGAAGGATGCCGCCGATCTGCATCGCTGCCGCTGGAAAAACGGCCGGCTCACCTACCCGGAGCCCTGGCAGCAGGATGGCAAGGACCGCAAGATTCTCGCGCTCGACACGGTGGGATCGACCGTCTGGTGGGCTCAGAGGGTCGGAGCCGATCTCGATCTCTTCGTCTGGCCGGCGGACAAGGCCGAGCCGGTCAAAACCCGCTACGAGGGCCTGGGGCCGAAGGTGGAGCAGGTCGTCTGGCTGGGCGGGGACACGATCCTGGTGCAGGACGCCTACGCCACCGCAGGCCGGCTCGTCACGCTCGCGGATGGGAAGCCGACGATCGCCACGCCCGCCCTGCTCGCGAAGATGGATCCCTCCGAATACATGGTCCTCGACCTGAACGGAACGCTCCGCAAGGCGCGGCTCACCGATGGCGTGCTGCAGTGGCTCGGCGACGACCTGCACCCGGTCGATCAAGTGATGCTCACCGAGGGGCAGAAGATCGGTTCGTACCTGCCCGTCAAGGCCGCCGGCCCGGCGGAAGCATGGGCGCTGGAGCAGGGGGGCGGCTTCCTGCACCGCCTGAGGGCGGACGACGCCGGAGTGATGCGGGTCGTCGAGAGCGTCAAGCCGCCCGCGGGCAGCTCCCTGCGGTGGGATCCGGTGCTCGGCGTGATGGTCGTCGATCAGGAGCGGGTCGTGAGGCTTTCCCGCGGCGAGCCTTGGCAGCTGAAACTCGTCGAGAGCATCGATGGTCGGATCGGTCGCCGCAGCGGCGTGAGCGAATCGACGATCCATCGCATCCTTGTCACCGATCTCGATGGCGATGGGAATGACGACGCCGCCCTCTGCGATGACCGCAAGCACCAGCTCACGGCGATGCTCCGTCGCGGTGACGCGCTCGAACGCTCGGTCACCTGGAGGGTGTTCGAGGACCGCAAGTATCCGTATGACGGCGGTGAGTCGAAGGACCTCGTGGCCGAGCCGCGGCGGATCGCCGGCTTCGACGCCGATGGCGACGGCACATCCGACCTCGCGATGGTGAGCCAGGATCGTCTCGTGATCTACCTCGGCAAGGAAGAGGCCAAACAATGAAGTCCGTTCCGTTCACCATCTGCCTCCTCGCCTCTGCGGTCGGCCTGTCGGCGATGGCGGCCGAGCTCGTCACCGTGACGCTCGTGGGCGGGGGCCGCGTCACGGCCACGCTCCTGCGTCGCAACGACGATGGCGTCGTGCTCGACCTCGGCTTCGAGCCGCTCCAGATTCCCGCCGACCGCGTGCTCGACGTCCGGGCGGAGTCGGAGGCGACCGTCGCCGGCACGGAGAACGAGCGGGATATCTACCGCACCGGCCGGCTCGAGGCCCGGGAGGTTCCCGAGCTCGTCAAGCGGTTCGGCGAGGCTGTGGTCCTGGTGCGGAACCCCGGTGGCCTGGGCACGGGCTTTCTCATCAGCCGCGACGGCCATCTCGTCACCAACTACCATGTCGTCGAAAACAACACGCGGCTCCAGGCGACGATGTTTCGGCGGACGGAGAAGGGCTTCGAGAAGCAGGAGTTTCGCAAGGTGCGGATCGTCGCCCTGCAGCCGCTTCGCGACCTCGCCATCCTCCAGCTCGACCCCGAGGAAACCAAGGGGAATCTCCCGGAGCCCGTCGTGATCAACGACCGTGACGACCTGCGGGTCGGCGATCTCGTGTTTGCGATCGGCAACCCTGCGGGCCTCGAGCGAAGCGTCACGCAGGGCATCGTCAGCAGCACCACGCGGACGATCGACCAGATGCGGCTCATCCAGACCGACGCCGCCATCAACCCGGGC
>SXWC01000038.1 GCA_005789975.1 Planctomycetaceae bacterium | reverse complement strand
GGCGAGGATGGGCGGCACCGCCCGGGTCTGGATCGGCGTGGGCACCGTGTAGCCCTCGGCGGCGAGCGCGCGGAGCAGCAGTTCGGTGAGCCCGAGATCGGTGAAGGTGTTCGGGGCGGCGGGGGACGTGGCGTGGGTATCCAAAACGGAGATCCTTGTGAACGGGGGGGCAATGAACGGAGGGGGAAAACGACTGCCCGGAGGCGGGTCCGCACGGGTGCGGCGATCCTGACGATGGATCACCGCCTGCCAAGCGGCATGAGGCTCACGCGGCTCAGGGCAGGTCGCCTGGCAACGCGGAGAGGCCGCTTCGAGAGATGCGATCGCGGCCCGGGGCGCTCGAAACGGGTTCGAGCCGGGCCATCATCGATTTCCGAACAGCCCCGAGGATACCATGCCGTCCGCGTCAGGGCAACGTTATTCGCCGGCCCGTTCCCGCGAGAGGAAGTAGTGGAAGGAGTCGGCGAGGGCCAGCCAGCTGGCTTCGATCACGTTTTCGCTCACCCCAACGGTGCCCCACACACTCTCGCCGTCGGTGCTCTCGATCGACACGCGGACCTTCGCGGCCGTGCCCTCCTGGGCATTGATCACGCGGACCTTGTAGTCGAGGAGGTGCATCCGCGAGAGCGCCGGGTAGGCGACGTCGAGCGCCTTGCGGAGGGCGGCGTCGAGGGCGTTGACCGGGCCGTCCCCTTCGGCCACCTCGTGCCGGTGCGCGCCCCCCACGAGCAGTTTCACCGTCGCCTCGGTCCGCACGTCCCGGCCGTCGCGACTCTCCACGGAGACGTGATAGCTCTCCTTCTCGAACCGGGCCGCGAAGGTCCCGGCGGACCGCTCGACGAGCAGTTCGAAGGATGCCCCGGCCGCCTCGAACTGCCAGCCCTCGTTCTCGAGCCGGCAGACCTCGGCGAGCACCTTGTCGAGGAGCACGCGATCGTTCCTGAAGTCGGCCCGGGTGACCATCGCGGCGATGTTGGACCGCCCCGAGAGTTCGCTGACAAGAATCCGCCGCGAGTTGCCCACGGCCTCGGGGGAGATGTGCTCGTATGATTCCGTCGCCTTGGCGACGGCGTGCACGTGCATTCCGCCCTTGTGGGCGAAGGCGCTCGAGCCCACGAACGGCTGACCGGGACGATACGACATGTTGGCCGTCTCGTAGACGAACCGTGAGAGTTCCGTCAGATGGGCGGTGCCCGAACCGCCGAGCACGCGGTGCCCCGGTGCCTTGAGGGCGAGGTTGGCGACCACGGAGATCAGGTCGGCGTTGCCGCACCGTTCGCCGATCCCGTTGATCGTGCCCTGCACCTGCACGGCGCCCGCCGCCACGCCCGCCAGCGAGTTGGCGACCGCGAGGTCGCAGTCGTTGTGGCTGTGGATGGCCACGGCCGCCGTGCAGGCGGCCGCGGCGAGCGCGGCGACGGCCTCGCGGACGAGCGTCGCGACCTCGTCGGGGAGCGTGCCGCCGGGGGTGTCGCAGAGCACGATCCGGGTCGCCCCCGCGCGGGCCGCCGCAAGAATCGTGTCGCGGGCATAGTCGGGGTCGAGTCTCCAGCCGTCGAAGAAATGTTCGGCGTCGTAGAAGACCTCGCGGCCCGCGCGGCAGAGGTGGCCCACGGTGTCGGAGATCATCGCGAGATTCTCCTCGCGGGACACGCCGAGCACCTCGGCGACGTGGAAGGCCGACGTCTTGCCCACGATCGTCACGACCGGCGTTTCGGCGGCGAGCAGGGCCTTCATGCCGGGATCGTCGGCGGCCGTCATGCCCCGGCGGCGGGTCATCCCGAAGGCGCAGATCCTCGAGTGGGCGAGCGTGAGGGATCGCACCCGCTCGAAATACTGCGCGTCCTTGGGATTGGAGAGCGGATACCCTCCCTCGATGAAGTCGATCCCCGCCTCGTCGAGCCGGCGGGTGATGGCGAGTTTGTCTTCGAGGGAGAAGTTGACGCCCTCCCCCTGCGAGCCGTCTCGGAGCGTGGTGTCGTAGATTTCGATCGTGCGCACGGGGCCACCAGTTGGAGGATGTGGGTGGGGGGTGTGGGCGGGCGGAGAGCGGGGCCGGGCCACGCACCTCGGGCAGGCTTAGCCTAGTCGGCCGGTCGTCGCGCCGGAACCGGCGGCAGGGAACCGGCGGCGGGAGCGGCCGCACGGGCGGAGTGAAACCGCTCGTTGCCCACGAGCCCCGCGGCGTCGGCGCTGAACTCGGGCTTGAGCCGTTCGAGGAAAAACATCTCCACCTCGCCCTTGCCCTTGACCTCGATCCGACCCCGCGACGTGCATTCGAACCACGGCTCCACGAGCCGGTGCGTGGCCGCCGACATGTTGATCCGCCCCGGCTCGCCGCGGCTCTCCATCCGGCTGGCGGTGTTGACCGTGTCACCCCAGAGGTCGTAGAGGAACCGCTGCTCCCCGATCACTCCCGCCACGAGCGGCCCGGTATGCAGGCCGATCCGGATGGGGAAGAACGACAGGCCCGCCGCCTCGCGTTCCCGGCCCGTCGCGGCGACGAACTCCCGGATGCCGAGCGCGAACATCGCCGCGTCCCTCGCGTGGGATTCGTTCGGTTCGGGCACGCCACCGGCCGCCATGTAGGCGTCGCCGATCGTCTTGAGCTTCTCCATGCCGCAGTCGGCCAGCAGCTGGTCGAACCGGCGGAAATACCGCTCCAGGTCCTCGATGAGTTGCCGCGCCGACATCGTCTCGGCGGTCTTCGTGAAGCCCACGAAGTCGGTGAACAGGACCGTCACGCTGTCGAAGTGTCTGGGCTCGCTCTGCCCACCTTCGGCGAGCTCATCGGCAATCCGCCGCGGAAAGACCTTGTAGAGCAGTTCCCGTGTCTTCCGCAGGCTCGCCTCGAGTTGGCCGCTCGTCGCGGCGAGGTCGCGGTGCATCTCGGCCAGCTTGGAGTTTTGCTGGAGGATGTTCTCGTAGGTGGAGAGGAGCAGGTTGAGGAGCTGGCGGCGGGTCACGTCGAGCCGCATCGCCTTGCCGCCGTAGTGGAACTCCAACGGCTCCCCCGGCTTGTCGCCCGTTGGATCCTGCGCGAGCAGGTGCTCGATGCGTTCGAGGATGTGTTCCGCCTCGTAGGGCTTGGTGACATAGGCATCGGCGCCCTCTTGAAGGCCGTCGAGGATGTCGGCCGTCGCGGCCAGCGCGGTCAGCATGAGCACGGGGGTGCGGCGGAGATCGGGATCGCCCTTCACGGCCCGGCAGAGGGCGTGGCCGTCCATTTCCGGCATCTCGACGTCGGAGATGAGCATGGCGGGCCGGTGCTGGCGGACGAGCGCCAGGGCCTCCACGCCGTTGCCGCCGAGGTGCACGGCATGCCCCCGGCCCTCGAGCGCCCGCTTGAGGATCTGCGCCTGCACGCGGCTGTCCTCCGCGATCACGATCGTGCGTCCGCCTGCTTTGGGCAATTCGCTCATGCCGGGCAGAATACCCGGAATCGCCCCCGGCCATCAGCGAGCGACGCCTCGGCGCGGGATGCCGCCGACTGGCCGGCGAACCACGGTGTCGCGTATCCTGAGGGGCTCCATGATCTTTCGCGTCGCGGCCGCCGTCGTCCCCCTCCGCAGCGTTGCTGTCGTGCTGGCGTTGTTTGCCGGCATCCCGACGAATCCGGCCACCGGCCGCGGCGAGGATGCCGTCACACAAGCCGGCGAGGGCCTCCGGAGCCTCCAGGCCGACTTCAAGAAGGCCGAATCGGACGAATCTCGGCGTGCGGCCGCCGACGGTCTCATCGCCCTCGGCGCCCAAGGCGGCCGTCGGCTGCATACGCTCGCCCGCGCCGAGTTTCTCCAGCGGCTGCCCAAACACACCGCCGCCTTCCGCAGGGCCGCGGGCGAGGTGTTGCGTCGGCGGGAGGTCGAGGGGGATCAGGGTGCCGAGATCGCCACACTGCGAAAGACGATTCTCGACGTCGCCGCGCTTGGCGACCTCACCAAGGAGGCGATCGAGCAGAAGAGCGACCCGGCGATCGGCCGGCTCGGGGAGATGCTCGCCGTCACGCCGTCCGAAGTATTGGCGCACGATCCCGACCTGGCGGTCGAGCGGCAGCGGCTCCTGCAGCTCGCGGAGTGGGCTCAGCGGGCCGCCGAGTGCATGCCGGAGGAGGATCGACGCCGCCTTCCGGCCTTCTCCGACACGGCCAAAGTCAAAGCGGAGCTCGAGGCCGCCGAGGAACTCGCCGCACTGCTCGCCAGTCCGATGATCTCACCAGCCGACCGGCAGGTGCTCACCGCCAACGTGGCCCTGTCCCGCAACATCGACCCCGAGGAGGCCCGCGGGATCCAGCAACTCAACCAGGTTCGCATGCTCATCGGCCTGAACGCGCTGGTGATCGACCCCGGGCTCGTGACGGCGTGCCGCGTCCACTCCGAGGATATGTGCACCAAGGGATTCTTCGCCCACGAGTCGCCCGTCCCGGGGCGGGAAACGCCCTGGAGCAGGGCGAAGGCGGCGGGCACCACGGCCTCCGGGGAGAACATCGCCGCCGGCACGAAGTTGGGCGCGGCCGCGATCCAGATGTGGTGGCATTCCCCCGGCCATCACAAAAACATGCTGGGAAGCCACAAGCGGACCGGACTTGGCCGCTACGAGGAGCATTGGACGCAGCTCTTCGGCTGAGGGCGCAGGATCGGGCGTTGGACATGCCGGTGCTGAAGGAGGCCGCCCGCCCAAACGGATGCTCCCTGAGGCTATGCTTGTCGCCCGTGCAGGAGGAGCACGTTGGACATGGCCGCCGATCCACTCGCCGACGTCGTTTCCGGGCAATACCGGAAATGGGTCTACCCCGAACCGATCGTGGACCTGCCCGGCTGGCTCGCCGGCAGTTGGCAGTGGTTCGACCCGAGTCACGCCCACCGGATGTTCTGGCCCGACCGGGCGTACCAGCCCGACATGGACATCCTCGTGGCCGGTTGCGGCACGAACCAGGCGGCCGTGTTCGCCCACACCAACCCGCGGGCAAAGGTCACGGCCATCGACGTCAGCGGGCCGTCGCTCGAACACCACCGCTTCCTCAAGGAAAAATACGGCCTCCGCAATCTCGAGCTGCACCTTTTGCCGATCGAGGACGCGGGCACGCTCGGCCGTGACTTCGACCTCGTCGTCTCGACCGGCGTGCTGCACCACATGGCCTCGCCCGAGGCGGGCATGCAGTCGCTCGCGGGCCTGCTCAAGCCCCACGGCGTGGCCGCGATCATGCTCTACGCCCGCTACGGCCGGATCGGCGTCGAGATCATGCAGGGGGTTTTTCGCGAGATCGGACTCACCCAGGACGAGGCCTCGCTCTTCACCGTGAAGGAGGCGATCTCGCTGTTGCCGGCCGACCATCCGGTGCGGAGCTATCTCTCGTTCGCCCCCGACCTCAGGTTCGACGCCGGGCTCGTCGACACCTTCCTCCACGGCCGCGACCGCAGCTACACGGTGGACGACTGCCTCGACCTCGTCGCCTCCGCCGGGCTCGTCTTCCAGGGCTGGTTCCTGAAGTCGTCATACGAGCCCCCCGCGCCCCCCCGCGGCGGGTTTCATGAAGCGGTGGCCGCCCTCCCCGATCGGCGGCGGTGGGGCGTGATGGAGCGGATCAACACCCGCAACGCCTGCCACTTCTTCACGGCGTGCCGTGCCGACCGTCCGCAGGATTCCTACCGGATCGATTTCTCTTCGCGGGATTGGCCCGGCTACGTGCCGGCGTTTCGCCACCGCTGCGGCCTCGACGGCCAGGCGGTCTTCCGACCCGGCTGGCGGATGCAGCTCACGCCGGCCCAGCTCGCCCTGCTCGCGCATCTGGACGGCCGCCGCACGATCCGGGAGATTCTCGCGGAGGTGGCGAAGGAAGGCACGCTTCCGGGAAGGAGCGACGGCGACCGCGAGCTGTTCGCCCGGACTTTTTTCCAGTCCTCGTGGCAGCTCGACTTCATGGACATGGGTCTCGCACGCGTGGGCGAACGGTCACAGACAGCATGACGACGAAGGCTGCCGCAGTGTCCCGGGGTGATGGCCGGCGGCCGACGATCTGCCTGAGCATGATCGTGCGGAACGAGGCGGAGATCATCCACGAACTCGTCGCCGCCGTCGCGCCCTTGATCGACTCATGGGTGATCGTCGACACCGGCTCGACCGACGGTACGCAGGAGGTGATCCGCCGGCTCATGGCGGAGCGGGGGATTCCCGGTGAACTGCACGAGCGGCCTTGGCGGGATTTCGGGCACAACCGCACCGAGGCGCTCGGGCTCGCCCAGGGCCGTGCCGACTACATCTGGGTGATGGATGCCGACGACACGGTGGAGGGCACGATCGACTTCGGCCGCCTCTCCGCCGACGGCTACAGCCTGCGGATCAGCGACGGCACGACCTATTGGCGTCGCCAGCTCTTTCGTGACGGCGTGCCGTGGCGCTACGTGGGTGTGCTCCACGAGGTGGCCATGTGCGACGTGCCGCACACCGAGACGCAGCTCGAGGGCGCCTACGCAATCCGCTCCCGGCGGCTCGGCGCACGCAACCGCGACCCGCTCAAGTACGCCCGCGACGCGGAGATCCTCCAGGTGGAGGTCGACCGCAACCCCGACGATCGCCGCAGCGTCTTCTACCTCGCCCAGAGCTACGCCTGGGCCGGCGACTTCGCCAAGGCCCGTGAGTGGTTCGAGCGCCGCACCGGCATGGGCGGCTGGGACGAAGAGGTGTTTTATGCGGCCTACCGGGCCGCGGAGGTGATGGAGGCGGCCGGCGAGCCCTGGCCGCTCGTGGAGGCCGCCTATCTGCGGGCCTGGAGCCGACGGCCCACGCGGGCCGAGCCGCTCCACGCCATCGCCCGCCACCATCGCGTCAACGCGGACTACGCGGCCGGTCACCTCTTCGCCGAACGGGCCGCCCGGCTCCCGCTGCCGGCGGGCGACCTGCTCTTCGTCCGCGACGATGTCTACCAGTGGCGGGCGCTCGACGAGCAGGCCGTGTGCGCTTCCTGGATCGGCAGGCATGCCGAGACCGTCGCGATCTGCCAGAAACTCCTGGCCCGCTCCGACCTGCCCGACGACGACCGGCAGCGGATCGCCGCCAACCGCGACCTCGCGGCCAAGCAGATGCCCCGCGTCGACCCGCCGTCGGCCGACGCGTCGCAAACGGGCGATGCCACCGGCGGGCCGTTCCGCGGGCCGATGGTGCGGCGGCTGCTCCGTCGTGCGGCGGTGAGCGGGCAGATCCGGCTGCCGGCGGTGCCCGCCATGCTCGACGACTACCAGGCGGTCTGCGAGCGGTCGTTTGCGGCGATCGGCATCGCGTTCGACGCCGACCAGCGGGCCCACCTGCGAACGGTGCTCGCCGGCCAGCTCGCCGCGGCCTACGCGGCCTCGCCCCGGGCCGAGATCGTGATCGCCTACGAGTCGCCCGTGGGGCTCAACGTGACGTACACCGTGAACCCCCAGGTGGCTTCGCTCGCGGAGGCCTACGACCGCTGGGTGGCCGCGCGGCAGCCCCCTTACTTCGGCACGACGGCCGACGCCCGCGTGTCGGCCCTCGCGGCGGAGGCCGCGACGCCCGCCGCCTGTCCCGTGCTCGACATCGGCGCGGGCACGGGCCGCAACGCGCTGGCGCTCGCCCGCCGCGGCCATCCGGTCGACGGGGTGGAGATGACGCCGGCATTCGCGACGATCCTCCGTGACGAGGCCGCCCGGGAGTCGCTGCCCGTGCGGGTGATCGAGCGGGACGTCTTCGCCTCGTCAGACGATCTCCGCCGCGACTACGCCCTCGTCGTGGTTTCGGAGGTGACGTCGGACTTCCGCACCACGGACGAGCTCCGGCAGATGTTCGAGCTCGCCGCCGACTGCCTCGCCCCCGGCGGCCGGCTCGTGGTGAACGTGTTCCTGCCGCAGGTGGGCTCCACGCCCGACGCGGCGGCCCGTGAGCTCGGCCTGCAGGTCTACACCTCGATCTTCACGTATCCGGAGGTGGCGACGGCCGTCGCGGGGCTGCCGCTCGTGCTCGTGGCCGACGACCCGGTCCACGACTACGAAAAACAAAACCTGCCGAACGGCGCCTGGCCGCCCACCGGCTGGTATGCCGACTGGGTGAGCGGCCTCGACGTGTTCGACGTTCCGCGGCACGAGTCGCCGATCGAGATGCGGTGGCTGGTCTATCAGAGGAAGGAGACGGCGTGATGCGGGCGATCGTTCTCCTGAACGTCTGATGCTGCTTTCGGCACTCGCTCGCCCCAGGCATCTGTTCGCCTACGAGCAGCCGACCATGTTCACGCGGGCCGCCGGTGACATCACGGCGGATGATTTCGCCGCGTCGCTGGCCGAAAGCGCGATCCCAGCCGTCGGGACCTGACGATTCACGCCAGGCTGCCCGCGGGCCTGCGGGTCGTGTGACGAACGGCGGGCTCAAGGGCCGGGATCGTCCTGGCCGGGATTGCCGGCGCTGCCGCCGTTGGAGCCAACGCCACCCTGACCGCCCTTGCCGTAGTAGATGCCGCCGTTGCCACCGTCGCCGCCGTTGACGGCGTTCGCGCCCACGCCGGCCGACCCGCCATCGCCGCCATTGCCGCCGTTGCCGGTTCCGCCGATGGTGTCGGGCGGGCCACCGTTGCC
>SXWC01000037.1 GCA_005789975.1 Planctomycetaceae bacterium | reverse complement strand
GATCAGGTTGACGGTGACGTCCTTCCACTGAAAGGACACGGCCGCCGAGTAGATCGTGATCCCCCGTTCCTGCTCCTCGGGGTCGAAGTCGGTGATCGTGGTGCCGCGATCGACCTCGCCGAGCCGATGGCTCGTCTTCGTGTAGAAGAGCAGCCGCTCGGTGAGCGTGGTCTTGCCGGCGTCGATGTGGGCGACGATGCCGATGTTACGGATGTTTTCGAGCGTGCGTGCCATCACATCTTCTCGACGGTGCCGATGCCGAGCAGTTCGAGTCCACGGCGGAGAACGCGGCCGGTGAGGTCGCACAGGGCCAGCCGGCTGTCGCGGTCCGGCCCCTCGGCCTTGAGCACGGAGAGCGAGTCGTAGAACGTCGAATAGCAGCCGGCGAGGTCGTAGAGCCAGGCCGTGAGCACGTTGGGACGCGAGTCGGCTTCCACGTCTTCAAGGGCCTCGCCGAAGCGGAGCAACTCCAGGGCCAGGGCCCGCTCCTTCGGGTCTGACAAGAGCACGCCGTGGGAGGCCCGGCGGAGCGACTCGCGATCGACGCCCCCCTTCGTGAAGATTCCCTCCACGCGAGCCACGGCATACTGCATGTAGGCCGCCGTGTTGCCCTTGAGTTCGAGCATCTTGTCGAAGCTGAACACGTAATCGGTCGTGCGATTCTGGCAGAGATCGGCGTATTTGATGGCGCCGATGCCAACCGTCTCGGCCACGTGTCGGCGATCGTCGTCGTTCATCCCGGCGCGCCCCTCCTCGCCGCTGCCCACGATCGCCGCCGCCCGCTCCACGCCTTCGTCGAGCAGCGCCTCGAGGCCCACGGTGTCGCCCGCCCGCGTCTTGAACGGCCTGCCGTCCTCGCCGAGCACGGTACCAAACGCGACATGCACCAGATCCACACCGGCGATGCCATCCAGGCCCCACCGGCGGGCCGCCTCGAAGACCTGCTCGAAGTGGCCGCCTTGGCGATGATCGACGACGTACAGGATCCGGTCGGGCTTCCAGTGCGCGAGCCGCCACTGGATCGTGGCCAGGTCGGTCGTGGCGTAGAGGAAGGCGCCGTCGGCCTTGCGGATCAGGAGGGGCGGATCATCCTCGCCACCCAGAAACACGCCGATCGCCCCCCTGCTCTCCCGGGCAAGACCGCAGGCCGTGAGATCGTTCACCACGCCGGCGAGCATGGGCTGAAAAAAGCTCTCCCCCAGCGTGTGGTCGAAGGTCACGTGCAGCCGCGCGTAGATGCGGTCGATCTCCGAGCGGCAGACCGGCATGAACCGCTCCCAGAGCGCCCGGTTCTCGGGATCGCCCTCGTGGAGCTTGGCCGTTTCGGCGAGCACGTCGCGAGCGGCGTCGGGATGCTTGGCAACGAGGGCGGCGGCGGCCGGATCGGCGAGCAACTCGTCGGGCTTCGCGTCGGCCACCTTCCGCACGAGCCGGTAGAGCCGGCCCAGCTCGGCGGTGGGATCGGCGGCGAAGGCCGCGTCGTCACGGCAGTGCTTCCAGCCCCAGAGAATCATCCCGAACTGCGTGCCCCAGTCGCCGAGATGGTTGTCGGTGATCACGTGATGGCCGCGAAAACGCAGGATTCGTTGGATCGCGTCGCCGATCACGGTCGAGCGGATGTGCCCCACGTGCATCGGCTTGGCGACATTGGGCGAGCTGAAGTCGACGACCACCGTCCGCGGCTCGGAGACCGTCGCGACACCGAGCCGCTCGTCGGCCACCGCCCGCGCGACCGCCGACGCCAGCGCCCCGTTCTTCACGCGGACGTTGATGAACCCCGGCCCGACGGGATCGCCGGGAGGCTCGAAGAGCTCGCCGAACCCCGGGGCGATCTGGAGTTGGCGGATGATCTCGACCGCCACGTCCCGCGGCTTCTTCCCGGCCCGCTTGGCCAGGGCCATCGCCATCGTGCCGGAGTAATCGCCGAACTTCGCCTCGGCCGTTTCCCGAACCTGTTCGAGCAGCCCGGGCATCTCGGCGGCGGAAATCGTCACCCCGCCGTCGGCCGCCAGGGCCTCGAGCGCCGTGCGAAACGCCGCTCGCAGCGCCGACCGGAAGTTCACCCGGGCCGGTTGGCCATCGTCAGCCGTCATCGTGTCGCAGTCCCGGTGGAGGGTACGGGCACGGGCGTGGCGTCGCTCCAGAGGTGCTCGATATCCCAGTATTTCCGGGCCTCGGCGTCGAAGAGGTGCACCATCACGTTGCCGTAGTCGAGGACGATCCAGCGGCCCTCCTCGTAGCCCTCGCCGCCGCGCTTCCGGTCCTTGTGCTCTTTTTTGAGCACTGCCTCGATTTCGTCGGCCATGGCGTGCATCTGCCGCCGGCTCGAACCGGTCGCGATCACGAAGTAGTCGAAGACGGGTGTGATCTTCCGCAGGTCGAGCACCCGCACGTCGAGCCCCCGCGTCTCCTCGGCCACCCGTGCGGCAACGAGCGCGAGTTCGTGGGCGCGGTCGGCGGAAGCGGACGCTGATTCCTTGCGGGGAGTAGTCATGCGTGGGATTGTACCGTTCGGATGGCGAGGGCGATGCCGTGGAGGACGAGGTCGGGGCTCTCGACCGCGTCAGGGAAGGCGTCGCGGACGATTCCGCGGGAGCCGCCCGTCAAAAACACCTCGGGCTGGCCGCCGAGAGCCGTCACGGCCTCGGCCACGAGCCGTGTCACGGCTCCCCGCATGCCGAAGCCGATGCCGGCGGCAATCGCCGCCTGCGTGGAGCGACCGGGCATCACCGGCGGGGTGCCGCGGTCGAGTTCAGCCACCGCAGGCAGCCGGCTCGTGCCCTCGGCGAGGGCACGCGAGAGGAGTTCGGGGCCGGGCAGGATGGCCCCGCCGAGGAACCGGGCATCGGCAGAAACGAGATCGACGGTCGTGGCGGTGCCGCAGTCGATGACGACGGCCGCTCGGCCGGGGCTCTGGGCGGCGGCGGCCGCCGCCGCCGCGAGACGATCGATCCCCACGCGGCTGGGTTCATCGACGTCGACCACGAGCGGCAGATGCTCGCGGACAACCCGCCGCTGCCGGATCGGACGATGCCGCGTGACCGACACCTCCGCGATCGCCGCCTCGAGCCGGGCGGCCGCGGCGTCGTGCACGCTGGCCACCAGGATCAGGGTCGGTCCCGGCGCGACCTTTTCCAGCCAGTTCAGCAGGTTCGACGGCCGAAACTCCCGGCTGAGGAGATCCTGGCGGCCCGTCACCGCCGGCCACGAGGTCGCCGGGCCGGGCTCATCGACCACCACGGCCATTTTGATCCGCGTGTTCCCCACGTCGGCCACGACGATCGTATCGCCGTGCGTCGTCATGCCGGCAGCCTCCGCCGATCGAGCTCGACGACGACCGCCCGCAGCAGCATGTCGAGCCCCTGCCCCGTCACGGCACTGACACCGATCACGTCGCGGCCGATCTCGCGGGCAAAAGCCCCGCGGATCGAGTCGGCATCCGGCAGTTCGCACTTGCTCATCACCACGATCTCCGGCCGCGCGCCGAGCGAGGCGTCGTATCGCACCAGTTCATCGCGGATTGCCCGGTAGTTCGTGAGCGGATCGCTCCCGTCCAAGGGGGAAGGCTCGACGACATGCACGAGGATTCCGGCCCGTTCGACGTGCCGGAGAAACTCGTGCCCCAGACCGATGCCGGCATGGGCTCCCTCGATGAGGCCCGGGAGGTCGGCGAGCACGAAACTCCGGTCCCGCGAAATCGCCACGATCCCCAGGATCGGGGCCTTGGTCGTGAAGGCGTAATCGGCGATCTCGGGCCTGGCCCGCGACAGCCGCGAGAGGAGCGTGCTCTTGCCGGCGTTCGGCTTGCCGACGAGCCCCACGTCGGCGATGACCTTGAGCTCGAGGAGCAGCCGGCGAACCTCCCCCTTCTCCCCCGGCGTCGAGTCGCGGGGTGCGCGGTTGGTCGATGACTTGAAATGGGTGTTGCCCCAGCCGCCGGCCCCGCCCTTTGCCGCGACAATCCAGTCGCCCGGAGCCGCGAGATCCTTGAGCGCCAGCCCGCTCGACTCGTCGATCACGATCGTGCCCGGCGGCACGAGCAGCGTCATGTCGGCCGCGTTGCGGCCATGGCAGTTGGCGGAGCCGCCGGCGTCGCCGTGCTGCGCCCGCCACTGCTTGCGATGGGCCAGGGCCGCGAGCGAATCGACGCCCGGCTCGGCACGGAGAATCACGCTCCCGCCATCGCCGCCGTCACCGCCATCGGGACCGCCCAGCGGCACGTATTTCTCGCGCCGAAAACTGCACATGCCGTGGCCGCCATTTCCGGCCGCCACCTCGATCTGCACGCGATCCACGAACACGCCGGCACCTTCAGAAAGTCACCGGACGAACGCCACCGCACACAGAGGTCAGGCCGATGCTGCGGCCACGATGTTCACGCGTCGGCCTTCGCGATCGAACATCACCACGCCGTCGGAGAGGGCGAAGAGCGTGTAGTCGGTCCCCATCCCGACATTCGAGCCCGGATGAAACTTCGTGCCGACCTGACGGACCAGGATGTTGCCGGCGCGAACCTGCTGGCCGCCGAACTTCTTCACGCCCCGCCGCTGGGCGTTCGAATCCCGACCGTTGCGGCTGGAACCCTGACCTTTTTTATGTGCCATTGCCTACGTCTCCCGGCCGGATGATCGGCCCAACACCGAACCTTCAAGAGCCTACCTTCGCCGCGACCCGGATGCCCAACCCCACCGTAGGGGTGTCGTCATCCTCGGCCACAACCAGGGCTGCAACCAGGGCCGCCGGGATTTTCACAGATCCCCGGCCTCGTTTTCGTATCGGAAAACCCAGGCGTGGTCAATGCCCTCGTGCACGGCAACGGCTGCCGCGTAGAGCTCAGGGCCGCGGGCCCCGAAGAGCCCGCCGAGAATCACATCGATGACCGCCTTGGTGCGGGCGTCGCCAGCGAGCGCCAGGAGCTTTGCCCGCCGGGCGGCGCTTTCTTCCGTCTTCACGCTCAGGCTCTCCGCGACCCGTTGCACATTGGCGGCATCGAGACCCTCGAAGGCCGGCCGCAGGGCCTCGATCGCCGCCAGGGCGTCGGTGCCGCCGACGGCCGGCAAATCGGCATCGATCGTCTGCAGGGTGGCCAACGCGCGGGCCTTGGCCACGGCATCACCGAGCCACTCGATCCGCCGCGAGGCCCCCCCGAATACGTCGGTCGCGACGGCCCGCCGCGCGTCGAAGTCGGGCTTCTCCTCGAGCATCCGCACGATCGTGGCGAGCGACAGGAGCGGCTTTTGGCCCACCGCCTCGGGCGTGAGGCCCACGGTCATAAGGGCCGCCCGCCGCTTCTGATCCTGGGCGGCGTCCACCGGTCCGGCCGCAGCGGCGGCAAGCTCCTCGATCGCCGCCACGCCCAGATCGCCGAACAACTGCCTCAGCGCGGCAATCGGATCAGTGGGGCTCTTCACACCCGCCGCAGCCCGCAGCACCACTTCGAGCGGCCGGAGGCTCGCCGCGCCCCCGCCGACATCGGGCTCCAGGAGGTCTGACCATCCGAGCCCGAGGTCAGCGAGCCCGGCGATGGGCTGTGATTTCGCGTGGCCCGGCCAGCCGATCGCGGCAATCAGCCGGCCGCCGAGCGTCATCCGCTCGAACATTCCCGCAAATCCGACGCTCATTTCGCGATCGCCTCCGTCGCGGGCGTCGCCGGGCCGCCAGAAATCGAGCCGCAGGCTTTCCAGCGTCTCCTCGATTTTGCTTCCAGGGGGATCGTTCGACTTGATCACCGAACCCGGCTTCTGCCGCCAACGGATCGCATTGGTCAGGCCGCTGACGTAGATCGAAAAAAAGTCGATGCGGGGATCGATGTCTTCCCAGATGGCCACGCCCCACCGCTCCTCGCCCGCGGCCATGTCGGAGGCCGACATTTCGGCGCTGTCGAGCAGCCTTCGCTTCGAATCCTCGCGGGCGCGGATCGCGTCCATCGCGGAGGGCACGAGCCGGTCGAGATACCCGCGATAAAACGAGCTGCCCTCCCCCTCCTCAACCGACTCGAGGCTCTCGAGCACGAAATGAGGGAGAAACCGGACGGGTTTTTCGAAGTGTTCCGTTTCCCTCGTCGCTGGATCGGCAGCCCCCTCGTCGCCATTTCCCATCACCAAGCGGCGACCGCCGACGTTCTTGACGCGGTAGATCAGATACCAGATCCGCTTGCGCTGCATGCGGAGATCGGTTGCCGGGACGTCGATGTCGAGCATCCGGGGTGGCTTGAATGCGAACTCGAGGCACCAGATGTCGCGGGGATATTCGCGGCTCCTTGACCGCTCCACGAACGTCGTGTTCGGCGCCGCCATTTTGGGCTTCCACTGGAGGTCGGCCTGGCCCTTGGTGACCTCCAAAAGATCGGCGCGGAGCAGCGGGTCGTCGGCGGCCTGGTCGGGCGGGATGACCGTGAGCACCCCCGGCGCCAGGCGGCGGAATCCCGCCGGATCGGCCGCCGAAACACCAACCTCAGGCCCCAGCAGCCCGAGGCCGAGCAGGGCTACGAAGGCGGTGTGGACCGCGAAAATACGCGGTTTTCGGCCACTTTGGATGATCTCGAGAGGGTTCGCCATACAGTCCCGTCATCCCCGCCAGGCCGCGATGCTCAGAACCGCGATCATAGTCATCCATCGGCTTTTTGGGGGCGAAAGCCCATCCGGGCCTCCACCGGCCGGAGTTTCCTTGATTACCCAGACACCCCAGATCACACTATCAGAAGAGTCGGGTCAGGATCCGGAAAACTGGCCTCCACCGGCCGAGCCTTCCGACAGACACTCCAGGCAATGCCCCGGGCCACGGCAGTTCGAGTCAGCCATGATCCTCAAGAACCCATGCCAGCCGCCGCTGCCCGTGAAATCGGCCCAGCGGCCGTTCAACCGTGCGGAAGCGTCCCCGTTCGTCTCGGCGGAAGACTTCGACCGTACCGGAATCCTGGCCGGAATGGATCCCTGCGAGTCGCGGTATTGGTGGATGCCGGAACTCTACGGCCCCGAGCCGGTCGATCAAGGTGACGCCGCCGCGCTCGGACTTCAGGCCACCCGCCGTCCGACTTCCCGCACGATCGCCGCGGCCTGATCGACCTCCGCCGCCAGTGCGGCGTAGTCTTCCGCCCCGTTGGACTCGGGGGCGTAATCGAAGATCGACTGCCCAAAACTCGGTGCCTCGGCGAGGCGGATGTTGCGGCGAATCCTCGTTCCGAAGAGCTTGCCGGAGCCCCAGGCCGGATGAGCATCGCCCCCTGCGGCGAAGAAACCCTCGACGTCTCGCCCGACCTCGGTGGCCAAGCGGGTCGCCGCCTCGTGCATGCAGAGGACAACCCCGAGCAGCCTGAGCCTCGGATTCACCCGTTCCGACACCAGTTCGATGGTTTCCAGGAGTTTGCTCAGGCCGTGAAGGGCGAGGAAATGCGGCTGCAGCGGCAGGAGCACCTCCCCCACCGCCGACATCGCGTTGAGCGACAGGAGTCCGAGCGAAGGCGGGCAATCGATGATCACGTAGTCGAACGTCGGGCTGGATGGGGCGGCGTCGGCTTGAAATCGCCGATCGGCCGCCATGCGGCTGCGCAGGATCGACTCGCGGCCCGGCTTTCCGGCGAGCGCCAGCTCCACAGCCGAGAGGTCGATGTGCGCCGGCACGACCGAGAGGGTGTCGGTCACGGGAATACAGGCGGCTGCGAGCGGCTGATCGGCCGTGAGCACATCGAAGGCGGTCGGCCCATCGGCGCCCGGTGTCACGCCCACGTGCAGGGTTGCATGCGCCTGGGGATCGAGATCGATCAGGCAGACGTGCCGACCGGCTCGCGACAGGGCTACGGCGAGATTCACCGAAGTGGTGGTTTTGCCGACCCCACCCTTCTGGTTGGCCACGGCAATCGACCGCATGGGTATTTTCCTCGTGACCGCGAACTGCCCGCAGCGTGCGGGGTGGGAGGATAGGGGGTGGCGGCCACCCCCTCAAAGACCGATTTCTGCCCCGATTTCAGCCCCGTTCGCTCCGGCTTCACGCCGGTTCAGGGCAGATCGCGTGTCGTGGCCTCGATCCATGTCCGCAGCCCCTTGCCGAGACGTCCCAGGGATACCCGGCCGGGGCGGCCCACCACGGTCAGCCAGCCGTCGCCGTCGAGATCGATGGCCACCACCGTGGGCGGCCGCTGGCGGTCCTCTGGTCTTGAAAAGGCCAGCGCGTGATCCCAGTCGCCGGAGGGCCGACGATTGCCGTCCGGTGCCGGCCAGGCGAAGTTCGCGTCCTCCACCAGACCGCGTCGCAGGTGCACCAGCCCCGGCGCCTGCGACACATCCCGCCGATCGGCGGCGACGAGGCGGCCGGTCGCCGGGTCAACCGCCAGCCGCCAGAGTTCAACCCGCGTCGCCCCCTGGATGCTGCGGGCAGCCTCGGGCCCGTAGAAGCCCAGGCACCGTCGCGTCTGATTCCACTGAAACCAGACGGCAAACAACGCCAGCGCCACGGCGAGGGCCAGCAGCCCGACCACGAGGGCGGTTCCGGCCCCCCCCTTGTTGGCGACTGCGGACGGGCGTGGGGCGGCGGTCATCGCGGTGCTTGCTCCGGCGTCGCGGCGGCGAAACCGACTGTATACTCGGAGGCGACGATGTCTGCCGAGAGAGCCCCCCCGGATTCCAGGCATTCTTTCGCGACCGGAGACGCCCCATGGCCAACGCCTTCGACCCCTATCGAGAAGCACTCGTCGTGGAGAACCACACGAACTGGCCTGACGCCTACGAAGACTGGTCGCCGGCCGACAAGGCACGCATCGAGGCCCTGCTGCACGCCAGCCCCCGCGAGGCGGCCGATCTCGATTACCTGCGGCAACACACCGGTTTCGCCCGGGTCATCACCGTGACGGCCGAGGACATCGACCGCGTGAGCGTCGCCTGACAGTGGCCACGATCCGCGTTCACTTGCCCGGTATCGCCGCGGCTTCCGCTCCCCTGGACCGCTCCTACGACATCGTCTGCGGAGGAGGGAATCTGCTGTCGATCGGCGGGTTGGTGCGCGATGCCGGCGGCCGGCGGGCCGTCGTCGTGTGCGATGCTGCGGTGGCTGCGACCCACGCGGCCCGCGTCCTCGGGGCGCTCGCCACCGCCGGGGTTGATGCCGCTGCGATCGAGGTGCCGTCCGGCGAATCGTCGAAATCGATCGACGCCGCCGGCCGCCTCTGGAGGGAGTTTGCGGAGCTGGGCGTCGATCGTGGCACCCACGTTGTTGCCGTGGGCGGGGGCGTTGTCGGAGACCTGGCCGGATTCGTGGCCGCCACGTTTGCCCGCGGCCTCCCCGTCTGGCAGGTGCCGACGACGGTCGTGGCCCAGGTTGACAGCGCTATCGGCGGAAAAACAGGGATCAATCTCGAGTCGGGCAAAAATCTGGTGGGGGTGTTTTGGCAGCCCCGCGGCGTGGTGGCCGATACCGAAACGCTCGCGACGCTTCCGACAAGGGAGTTCGTGAGCGGTCTGGCCGAAGTGGTGAAATACGGCATGATCCTCGACGCCGGATTCTTCGGGTGGCTCGAGGAGCATGCCGGGGCGGTTTTGGCCCGGGAGTCGGCCCCCCTGCTCCATGCGGTCGAACGGTCGGCCGCCATCAAAGCCGACGTCGTCGGCCGGGACGAGAGGGAGATCTCCGGCCTGCGAGCCGTGCTCAACTACGGTCATACGTTTGGGCATGCCTACGAAACGGCTGCCGGCTACGGCACGCTTTTGCACGGTGAAGCGGTCGCCATCGGCATGGCACGGGCAGCCCGCCTGGCGGAACGGTTGGGAATGCTGACAAACGACGTGGTGGCCCGCCAGGATGCGTTGCTGACCCGGCTTCAACTTCCCGTGGCACGCCCCGCCGGGCCCGACGAAGCCGCGGCTTTGATCGCGATCATGGGACGGGACAAGAAGACGCTGGGCGGGAAGCTGCGGTTCGTGCTCCCCAGCCGGGTCGGGCACGTCGAACTCGTGGAGGGCGTGCCGGGCGAGGCCGTCCACGCCGTGCTTCGGCAGGGGTAGCGTCAGCTCCACGCCGGCGACGAAACGCCGTTCTGTCCTACGGAAGCCCCTGCTCGGAAGCCCCTGCTCGAAAGCCACTGTTTCTGGCCGCGATTGGCCGAAATAAGTGCCGCGGTAGCCCCCCCGGCTCCCCTCCCCGGCCCGGGAGCAGACTGCGTTAAAACGGCTGCCTCGGCAGGATGCGGGGGTCGTCGACCGGGGAAGCCCTCGGCGGCTCAGGCCCGCCGCACCGAAGCCCCATCCGCAGGTGGAGCGATTCGCTCCACCCCTGGTCGCCAGGGACCAGGCACTGGAGCGATTCGCTCCAGTGCGACCGGCGGTGGTGGTGCGATTCGCCCCACTTTTGTTTCTGGCAGGAAATACAAAAAAGCCGTTTTTTTGGCCAAATACCCACTAATTCGTCTTTTTTTTGTTCCTTCCGCGGAGTTGGCACGGCACGTGCATCTGTTTTCCGGAGTGGGAGAGCGACGCCTCACCCGTCCCTCGTGTCCCCGCTGCCCCGCATGACCCCGCTGCAAGGAGTTCGCTCATGAATCATGCCCTTTCGGTTGATTCGTCGGTCTATGCCGTCAAGGCGCGTTGGGCTCTGACGCAGGCTGACGTCCTGTTCTGCGCCCTGCCGATCGCCGTGTTTCTCTCGATTGTGTCGCTCGTCTGAAAGAGTCGTCTTCTCGTCATCACCCGGAAAGGGCGGTCCTCATGATGCTCATGATCCACCAGTCTTCACGTTCGAGCGTTCAGTCGACCCGATGGGCGTCGTCGCTGCTGGCCAGTTGCCTGCTTGCGATCTCTGCTTTCGCTCTGGTGATCGCCGGCTAGTCCCTCTCCGCACTGCTTCCTCTCATTCATTCTCCGCAGCAAACGTTCCCGATTCACTCTTCTCCTCATCAGGTGTGCTCCATGCGATCTCTCCTCTCCCTGCAAACGCGATCGTTTGGCACGGCGTGCGTCATCGTCGTGCTGTCAGCCGCCTCCGCGAGCGTCGTTTCCGCCGCCGGACTCGACCGCATTGAAAGTGTCCCGAGCCTTGTGGCGCTCCTGACGGTGTCGAACGACCTCGAGCGAACCCTTCCGCAGGGTCCCGCCGCGAAGCTGGCAGGTTCTCATGCGGCTTCGGAAGGTGAGCTCTTCGCCAACTCCAAGGCCGTCATGCCGTTCCTCGTGGCCGACCTCGAACCGAAAACGAACTCGTTCTATCGCCCCATCGTGGGCCGCTCGGTCGGTGTTCGGACATCGACGCCAGGATCAAGGACCGCCGCATCCCGTTGACTCACACCCTGCCCTTCCATCCAACCCGCACCCAAGCTCTACACAAGTCAGGAAATCTCACCATGAACTCCACCGGCCACCTCACGTCCGCGTCCCCGCTTCGCTCCGTCGGCATCAACGAGATCGTGATCGCCGATGGGAAATGCGATCGCTATGCCGACTTCGTGCAGGCGGCCCAGGCGGGTGAAGTCGGGGTTCACTTCTGCGTCGATGGTCGGTCGGCCGTGAGGCTGTCCCGCCGGTTCCGGGCCGATGCCTGGCTGGTGGCGTCCGAACTCCCCGACATGTCGGGCTTCGATCTGCTCGAAATGCTCTCGCCGCACGTCCTCCAAGGGGGCGTCGATCCGCTGCTTTCCGGTTCGCGGATCTCGCTCGACAACATCGGCCACGGGATGCGTTCCGGGATCTTCATCGTTTCCGATGACTACCGTCTCGAAGAGGAGCAGCGGGCGCTGACGTCGGGGGTTGCCGGGTATCTCGTCCGGCCGATCACACTCGACGTGATCCGAGCCACGAGAATGCCCGCCGACATGTCGCCGATCACGTCCGTTGGCTGAGGCGGCTCTCGGCCCATTTGACGGGCAGCGGACCGACGCTCGCATCCGGTCGAGGATGAGTGCCATGCGATCGTTTTCTGCTTCCACTCTGACTGCCGCCTTGTTGATCGGACTGTCGCAGGCTCCCAAGGCCTTTTCGCAAAACGATTGGCAGTATCCGGATCCCTATTTCGGGGTCGTCGAAATAGAGAAGTCGCATCCCTCGCCGTCCGCCGTGCGGAAGTATCGGGAGGGAGTCTCGCCGACGCCGCAGCAGCAGGAACGAGTTGTCGTCCGCGGTCGCACGCGATTGCTGCGACCCAGACCGCGGCCTGCTGCGGTCAGCCGTTGACGAGGCTGCTTCGGCCGATTGCAGGGTAGGACCCGAAAACGCCTGTCGCGAACGGCTTGATCATGCGAACTGGGGGGCGGGACTCGAGAAGGCGGTTGCTCGCCGTCGGTTTCCGGCCCTGCCCCGGAACTTTTCTCCGACTCCTGTTCGTCGCCGCCGCCTACGGCGGCTGTCTGCCCCTGGCCCATGCCATCGTGAGCAGCAACACCGGTTCGTCCCCGCCGTTCACCGGGACGGTCATCAACTATCAGGTCGGGGCCGCTACCTTCTACGATCTCGGGTTCTTCGGTGGCCGGGCGACCGTTGCCAACATCGAAGCGGGAGCGATCTGGAACGGCCACGAATCGCTCGCCGGCCGGGTGAGCCAGTTCATCGCAGATCCGGCCATCGTCGCCACTGGGACGACGCAACTCGGTCAATACGACTGGCATGCCACGATGGTGGGCCAGACGGTCGGCGGTGCCGGCAATTATTCCTTCCATCAGGCGGGCATCGCCCCCGCGGCTCAACTGTGGTCGGGATCGATCGCCACCGAGTGGATTCCCGCAGGGGCGAGCGATTACACCGGCTCCTTCGACATCACCGACCAGAGCTTCCTCTACCCGTACGTCACAGCCATGCGCAGCGGCGTGGTGTCGGGCACCACGACGCTGCAGGCCGATATCGTCAACAGCAGTTGGGGCTACACCGATTCGGCCGGGCAATACGAGATGACGATCGCGATCGACGCGTTGGCGTTCGAGAACAACGTCGTCTCGGTCGTCGCCGCCGGAAACGCCGGCCCTGGATCCAACTCGGTCGGCGGCCCTGCGACAGGCTACAACGGCATCTCGGCCGCGGCGCTCACCGGCGACCTGACGACACCGGTCTACTCCCAGGTGGCGGCCTTTTCGAGCCGTGGACCGAGCGACTTCTACGACCCGGCCTCGGGCATCACGGTGCCGAATGTCCGCCCCACGGTCGATATCGCTGCCCCGGGCGACAACCTCACGCTCGCCTTCTACGGCGGCCTGACGGGGGGACATGTCGCGGGGGCGGCCGTCAGCGGCACCAACCGCTACATCCCCAACATGGACGGCACGAGCTTCGCCGCCCCCGTCGTGGCCGGCGGCGCCGCCTTGATGGTGGACGCAGGCAGACTGTTCGTGGCTGGGGGTGTCGCCAGCGGTGAGATGCTCGACGCCCGTGTCATCAAGGCGGCCATGCTGGCGGCCGCCCAGCAGCCCACGGGCTGGAACAACGGTCAATCGACCGCAGGGGGAGTCGTCACGACGACGCAGGCTCTGGACTATGCGAGCGGGGCCGGCATTCTCGACCTCGACGCGACCTACCGCGTCTACGTGGGAGATCCCTCGGCGATCACCATCGGGGGCACCACCTATGTCACCGCGGGCATCAACACGACGCTCGGCCTGTCGGGGTCGGCGGGCGGCAACGGGCTCGAGCGCCGGGGTTGGGATCTCGGCGGCGTGCTGAGCAGTTCGACCGCCAGCTCGGGCAATGTCAACGTCTACTCGTTCGCGACGCCCCTCGCCTCCGGCGACACCCTGACCGCCGCGCTGACCTGGTTCGCCGACCGTACGCTCGGCAGCACCTTGGCGTCGGCCGCGGATGTCTCCCTCAGCAACCTCGCCCTCGAGGTCTGGCGGGATGAAACCGGCGGGAGTTCACTGGTGGCCCTGTCGAACGCGACCTACGGCAGCACCGAGTTTCTGCGATTCGCCGTGCCTCAGACGGGCAACTACAGCATGCGGGTGGTGGGGCTCGACCAGATCTACAACCTCGACTCGACTCCCGACACCGGCACGGCCTACGGACTGGCATGGCAGACGGTCGCCGTGCCGGAACCGGCGTCAACGGCCGTCGTGGGCTGCATCCTGGTGGGGTCGGCCGTCCGGTGGCGGACGAGAAAACGGTTCCACGACAACGCGTCGTGACGCCACATCGGTTCACCAGCGGCCTTCCACGGCCAGGCCACCCATGTCGGCCGTGGGCATGGGAACGACACGGACCTCCATGCCGGCGAAGTGCATTTCGGTCATGCTCACCGCCCGCGAACTCGCCCACGCCAGATACCAGCCGAGGAACACCTGCGACGGGTAGTGGGCGTTGTCGGTCATCCGGGAGAAGCCGACGAACGTCGAGCAGACGTAGAGCGTTCCCTTGAGGAGCGGGCTCTCCACCATGTCGGCCGCGGCGAGGAAAGGAATCGCGCCCACGAAAGCGTGACCACTCACGCCGTTGTTGTCATTGAAGAAGTGCCATTGGCTGCCGACGCCTTCTGAAGGCCGTGAAGCCCCCGTCGCGAGCTGGAGCACGTAGAGCGGCGGCCCGCCCACGACGAACATCCGCAGTGAACGCGAACCCCATTCGCCGACGACGTCGCCCGCGGGATTCCCCTCGAAGACGAGCCCTGTCGCCGCCGCCGCGCCGAAGACGGCCAGGGCATACCGCCCCTCACCGATGTCCTTGCAGCCTGAAAAGAAGGTCCCCACACCGGTCGGCTCCACGCCCCGCTCCCACGCGGCCTGCATCGTGTCGTCGAAGCCGGTGTTGGCCATCAGCGCGCCGGCGCCGAAGGCGGCCGTCACGCAGGCGAGACTGTCGCAGGAGTAGAAGTTGCGGTAGTCCTCGAGCACCTTGTAGCCCGCCCGGGCCGTGCGGGGAAACCGGCTTCGCGACCAGGGGAGTTCGGGTGGGGGCGGCTCGAACAGTTCCTCACGGTCGAGCGGCGGCAGCGCGTAGATGGGCTCGGCTGCGGGCGACATCTGCGCGGCCAGCTGGACGGTGACGCTCTCGGCATCAGGCTCCGTCTGCCACTGCCCGACCAGTTCGATGCCCTGACCTCCGGCCGCCGAGCCTGAGAGTGTCTGTGTCTCCACGACGGCGGCGATCCAGGCTCCCGTGGCCGCGGGCACCACGCGGACCACCACCCGCTGCCGACGAGGCGGCCATGACTCGAGCAGGGAGCCGGGCGGCTCGACCCACGCCGACTCGATCCTTCCCTCGCGGGGCGGCATGGCGAGAAAGTCGGGCTCGACGGCCCGCATCACCGGCCAATCGGCCGAGACCGTGGCGAGTGTTCGCCGCCAGAGCTGCATGCCATCGGACGCCGGCAGGAACATTCCGGTGGCATCTTCGCCGCGCAGCGTCGCCGGCGCCACCAACGCCAGCGCAAAGGCCGCGCACAGGCGGCCCAGGATGCGGGTTCGGCTCACCGACACGGAGGTGCGATCGCGGGATGGATTCATGGGCGGCGGGACTCTCCCAGCCGCGTCATTCGGGGGCAAGCCTGGTTTCCCCTGTCAAAACGGGGGGGCCGGGGAGCCCGGGTGGCCGCTGCTCATCGATCCGTGGGGTGGGTCGTGGCGGCCGAACCGTGCGGGCCGGTCGAGACGGAGTCGATCCGTCCATCCTCCATGGAGGCGATCCGGTCGGCGAACGAGTAAGCCCGTGCGTCGTGGGTCACCACGACCACCGCCCGGCCGGGCTGCACGGCGATCCGTTGGATGAGTTCCATCGTGATCCGTCCGTTCTCGGCGTCGAGCGCGCTGGTCGGCTCGTCGCAG
>SXWC01000036.1 GCA_005789975.1 Planctomycetaceae bacterium | reverse complement strand
CATTGAGGGCGAGGAGGTTCGTCTGTTCCGCGATCGACGTGATCACCCTGATCACCGCTCCGATCTCGTTGCTCGAGCGACCGAGGTCGGCCATGGTCGAGGAGGTCGCCGACGCCATCTCGACGGCCCGACGGGCGGTGGTGGCGGCATCCTGGGCATTGCGGGAGATCTCGTGGATGCTCGCGACGAGGCTGTCGATCGAGCCCGACACCGTCCGGGCGTTGCCGCTCACCTGCTCCGCGGCCGCGGAGACGAGATTGGCCTGGGCCGTCGTCTGCTCGGCGGCCGCGCTCATCTGCTGACTGACGCTCGTCAGCTCCTCGGAGGAACTGGCCAGAGCATGCGTGTTGTCGATGATGCCGCCGACCAGCGCCGCCTGCCGTCGCGTCTCGCGGGTGAGCCGGCGGGCGATCAGCGTCGACACGCCGAGCACCGCGGCGCTCGTCAGCCCGAAGACCGTCAGGCCGAGCCTGAGGAGTTGGTTCACCGGCTCGAAGACCTCGGCCGAATCGACTTCGGAGATGAGCGCCCAGCGGACGTCGCCACGGCCGCCGGAGGGGTCGCGGTGCACGACGATCGGCCGCCACGACACGAGCGACCGGACGCCCCGATAGTCGTCCGCCTCGGCCGTGCCGGACCTGCCCTCGTCGAGCGCCGCACGCACGGCCGGCGTGTCGACCTTGAAAGCGTCGTTGATGATCGTGGTCTTCGTGCCGAGGTCGGCGGCAAACCGCGAGTTGCTGCGAAACAGCCGGTCGGCGCCCACCGCGTAGGTCTCACCCGTCCGCCCCATGCCGGTCGTCTCACCGATGATCGCGTCGGCCTTGTCGATCGGAATCTGGAAGGCGACGACGCCCGTCACCTGCCGGCCTTCGAGGATCGGTGCGGCGATGAAACTCGCCGGCTCGTCACACGACGGCAGATATCGGGCGAACTCGCCGAAAGCGACCGCATCCCGGCGGCCGCTCGCCGCCGCCTGCTGGAAGGCCGATCCGAGACTCGTCGCCGCCAGCGGGCCCTCCCGCAGGGAAGCGCCGAGATCGACCTCCTTGGACACGGTGTAGACGATCTTGCCGGAGACCGCGTCGATGAGGAACACGTCCGCCACGCCATATTTCTCGCAGAGGCTGCGGAAGAAGGGATGGAAGTTGCCGTGGGCCTTGGTGTAGGCCGACGCATCGGCGGCGGAATCGAGCAGCAACTTGGCACCGATGGCGTTGTCGTTCCGCCGGATGTAGAGGTATTGCAGGTAGGCGGAGTCGTCGTCGAGAGCCTCCGCGAGCGGCTCGAGACTGACCGGGCCGTCGGCCCGCCGGCGATACTCCGCCGCGAACTCACCCGTGTAAAAAGTCGCCAACTCCCGCCGCGCCGCGGCGAGGGCCGTCTCGTCCACCTTGTCGTCACTCCGGATGGTGGCCAGGCCTTCGCGGAGCTGATCGAGCGATTCCCTCACGACCCGCCCTTCGGCGAGCACCGCGAGTTCCTGCCGCAGCGATTGGAAATACCGCTCCACCGACTTGGACGTGACGGCGTTCACGGTATCGAGCTGCTTGAAGGCCTGTTCGCGCAGGGCGGCCGACGAGCTGCGGTAGCTGGTCAGGCCCATGAAGCCCATCGGGATCAGGGACACGCCGAGCAGGGCGAGCAGGAGCGGATTGGTGAGAAACGCACGCCAGCCGCCCGCAGCGGTGCCGGAGGGATCATGGTCTGCCATGGGATGTCGCCTGCCTTTCAAGTGCCTGCGGCCGTTGCCGCACGAATGATTGAATCATGCGCTGGATATCGAGGAGATGCACGAGCCGATCGGGGGCCGCAAACACGCCCGCCAGGGCCTCGCCTGGTCCGCCGCCCGACCCCTCGGCCGCGGAGGTCGTCGGCTGCTCGATCCGGTCCTGGGGAATCTCCACGACGTCGAGCATTTCGTCGATCACCAGGCCGTACCAGTCGTCCTGCAGCGCGATCACCAGATGCGTGGGTCGCTCGGGGATTTTCCGCGAGACCCCGAGATGGGTCGCGGGGTCGATCACCGGCACGATCCGGCCGCGGAGGTGGAGCAGCCCGAGGATGCCGTCGGGGGCGAGCGGCACCCGGGTCGGACGGCCGCCCCGCAGCACCTCCACCACGCCGTCGGCGGGCACCGCGAAGCAGGCGTCGCCGATGCGAAAGGTGCAACAGCCATGTGCAGGCCGGTCGTTCATCGCGCGTCACCCGCCACCGTCTCGAGGTCGATGATCTCGGTGGCCATGCCGCCGAGCGCGAGGATGCCGGTGACACCCGGCGACGCCGTCGGCTGCAGCCGCGACTCGGCCGCCAGCACATCGATGATCGAGCCGACCGTCAGGCCGACTCCACCCTGCGACCCGCCGACGACCACCACGTGGACGGTCGCCGGGGCCGCGGTCGACACCGATCCCAGGAGCTCGTCGGCATCCTGAAGCGTCGTGAACACATGGCCGCGGCGGACGACCCGGCGCTCGCCGACCACCTGCACCTCGTCGCGATGAAACTTCTCGAGCCGCACCACGTCGGTCAGCGGCACGGCGACCCTCCGGCCCGCGAGGGTGCCGCAGACGAGATAGCGGTCGGCGATTTCTTGGGCGGGAGCCACGGCAACGTCGGGCTCGCAGCCGACGGCCGGCAGCCGGGCGATCCTGAGGAGGCCGCGGAGGTCCAGGATCAGCACGACACCGCCGTCACCGAGCACGGTGGCGCCGGAATAGAGCCCCATCCCCGTCAGCAATCCGCCGATCGGCTTCACCACGATCGTGGAGAGGCTCGCCACGTCGAGGAGTTCGCGGCACCGCAGATGCCCCGCGGCCGACTGCATCCCGTCGACCACCAGGCCGAACTCACGGCCGTCCACCCGCACCAGCACGACCGTTCCATCCTCGCGACAGGCCGTCGTCTCCCGGATGCCGAGAAACTGATCGAGGAAGATGATCGGAACGAGTCGGCCACGAACCCGCATGACGGGCGCCTCGGCGAGCCCTTCGATCTTCGGCCCGGAGCGGTCCCGCTTGAGCGGCACCAGTTCACCCACGGCCGACTGCGGGATGGCACACCGCTCGCTCCCGCAGCGGACGATGAGCGCCGGCATGATGGCGAGCGTCAAGGGCACGTGCACCCGCACGACGGTGCCGGTGCCCACGCCACTCTCGATGTCGATCGTGCCGCCAATCGCCTCGATGTTGGTCCGCACGACGTCCATCCCCACGCCGCGGCCCAACACGCTGGTGACCGTGGCTGCCGTCGAGAACCCGGGT
Source organism: Planctomycetaceae bacterium (assembly GCA_005789975.1). Next base: position 18,252 of record SXWC01000036.1, on the reverse strand, counting down.
TCGAAGATGTACTGCAAGACGCGATCGGCGGGCATGGTCGCCGCCTCGGCGGCCGAGACGAGCCCCCGTGCCACCGCCTTCTCCCGCACCTTCTCGAACGCGATGCCGCCACCGTCGTCGGCCACCTCGATCGTCACCCGGCCGCTCTCGTTGAAGGCCCTCAGCGAGAGCCGGCCCACCCTGGGCTTGCCACGGGCGACACGGACGTCCGGGGGCTCGATGCCGTGGTCGACGGAGTTGCGGATCAGGTGGGTGAGCGGATCGCGGATGCTCTCGATCAGCGTCCGGTCGAGTTCGGTGTCGGCGCCGTCGATCACCAGTTCCACTTCCTTGCCGCAGGAAACGGCGACGTCGCGGACGGTCCGCGGGAAGCGGTTGAAGACGTGCTCGATCGGCTGCATCCGTGTCTTGACAGCGGTCTCCTGGAGCGCGTTCGTCACGGTGTTGATCCGCTGCGCCACGGCCTGCACGGCAGGATCGCCGCTGTCGAGGCTTCTCAACTGGTTTCGGGCCAGCACGAGTTCACCGACCAAGTCGAGGATCGACGCGAGGAGCTCGACATCGACACGGACCGTGGTCTCGGCCGCGGCCACATGCGGCTGGGCCGCGACCACATGCGGCTGGGCCGCGACAACGGGCGGCTGGGCCGCCGGAGCAGGGGCTGCCGCCGCCGGGGGCTCAGCGGTCGGTGCCGCGGCGAGCGACGGCATCGCGGCGGCTGGCGGCAGGGCGGGGCCGGCAGTGGCCACGGTCCGCTCGGCCAAAGCAGCCGCCGGAGGCTCGGCCGGCGGCGGCTCCTGCAGCGCGTCGTGTGCCGCGGAGGCGAGGGATGGCGACTCGGCCGCCGCGGCGAGCTTCCGGGACAGGTCGCGATAGTCCTGGTCGCCCTCGTTGCCCGTGGTCTCGATCGACTGCAGAATCGACCTCACCGCATCGATCATCGAGTAGAGCGATCCCGTGACACGGTCATCGAGCGTCAGCTTGCCGTCCCGCAGGCGGCCCAGGAGATGCTCGCCGCTGTGGGCCAGGGCACCGAGCTTCGAGAAGCCGAAAAAGCCGCTGTTGCCCTTGATCGTATGGACGGTCCGAAAGATGCTCGCCACCCGCTGGGCATCGCCAGGCTGCTTCTCCAGCGCGAGCAGATCCTGGTCGAGCTGGTCGAGGTTTTCACCCGACTCGACGAGAAACTCCTCGATGAACTCGCGGTTGTCAGTCATCCGTGTCAGGCAGCGGGCCGGCGGCCGGGAAGTCTCTCGATAGCGGAGAGCGGCGATGGGGATGTCTGCGGCGACTTTGCCGGCGCAGCCCCCGACTCCCAAGCATACACCTCGATCCGGCCCCGGTCGGACGGCCGAAACGGCATCTCAGGCCGTTTTGTCGGCACAGGCCGCACTGCCGGCCGTTTCCGGGCTTGCGTCCTTCGACGCATCCATGGATTGGTCCATCAACGGCCACAGGGCGTCGATGCCGCCCTTGAAGAAGTCGCCGATCAGGATGTCGGTGATGAGCGGCTTCGACTCGCCGTGCTCTTTCACGAGCCTGCCGAAGTTGAGACCGTCATAGAAGCCGCACACGAGCTTTCGCATCCGATCCATGCCGGCGACGTAGTCGGGCCCCCACGCGCCGAGTCGATCGGCTGACGTGTCGCCCTGCTCGAGTCCGGCGGCGATCGCGTCGGCCGCGAGCGCACCGCTCTTGAGCGCCAGCAGGATTCCCGACGAATAGAGAGGGTCGAGGAAGCCGAAGGCATCGCCCACGAGCACCCAGCCGTCGCCGGCCACTTTGGTGGAGCGGTAGGAGTATTCCTTGGCCGCCCGAAACGGGGCGATCCGCTCGGCGGTGGCGATCCGGGGCTGCACTCCGGGGCAGCGGGCCACCTCTTCGCCGTAGATCGCTTCGAGCTCTTTCGAGTCGCGGTTCCTGAAGAGGTGATCGTACGGGGCCACCACGCCGACGCTGACGACATCGTCGGCGAGCGGGATGTACCAGAACCAGCCGATCTTGCCCGACGTCTGCATGACGAGCGTGGCACCGGCATCACGGCCGGTCTCCCGCACCGCCCCCTTCCAGTAGGTCCAGATCGCCGCCTTCTTCAAGACCGGATCCCACTGCCGCAGCCCCAGGCGGTCGAGGATCAGGCCGCTCTGCCCGGCGGCATCGACCACGACCTGGCAGCGAATCACCTGCTCGACGCCCGACTCGTCGACCGCCCGCACGCCCACCGCCCGTTCCCCCTCGAAGAGCACTTCGAGGACCCGCGTCCCTTCCTGGACATCGACCCCGTGCCGGCGGGCATTGTCGAGCAGCAGGTGGTCGAACTCCTGCCGCGACACCTGCCATGTCCGGGAGCTCTCGTGCTCCTTGTAATCGGCGAAGTAAAAGGGCTCCGACACGCGTCCCTGGTCCGAGACGAACTGCACGCTGTGCTTCTCGACGAACGGACCGCCCCGCAGCGTCGGCAGGATGCCGAGTCGGCCCAGCACCCAGAACGTCTCCGGGATCAGCGACTCCCCGACGTGGTACCGGGGGAATCGCTCCCGCTCGAGCAGACGCACCGTCCGACCCTGCTGTGCCAGGAGCGTGGCCGTGGTGGAGCCCGCCGGACCACCGCCAATGACGACCACCTCGGGACTTCCTGCCGCGATCATGTCTCGCTCTCCAGCAACGACAGCCTCTCTCCGTGGACAAAGCCACCGATGGGCTTGCCAACGTGACCCGCCAAGGAACCGCCACGGCTTTGCATGGCCGACGTTTTCGCCTCGTGCTCAGGCAGACTCGTTGCGGAGTCCACCTGATAGACAGGCCTCCATATCGTAGGCACGCCACCCTCGACCGCCAAAAAAGCCCGCCCAAGCGACGTTTCTTGGGCGAAAGCCTCCACCGAGACTTTCCCGAAGCGAAGGCTCACTTCCGGCGTCAGCGGTGATCCACGAAGCCGCGGACCTTCGGGGCGCCCATGCCGGCCGCGCGCCGAAGCGCTCAGCCCTCGAACTGCCGCAGCGCCTCGAAGACGGCGATCGCGCGTTCGACACCGCCGAGACGACCGACGGCCTTCTTCGCCGCCACCAGATCCTCGACCGAAATCTTCTCCTTCGACTTCACGCCCCTGCTGGCCGCCGCAGCCACCGCCGCGAGATCGCCACTCTTGCGACGTTTACGGGGCCGGAAGCCCATCCGCTTGAGCACCATGCTCACCTGCGGCGACGACACCGCGATGCCCTGCTTCTTGAGAAGCGCGATGATGTCCACGGGCCGCGGCTTTTCCCCCTTGGCCTTCATCGACGAGGCGATCTTGCGGATCTCCGCCGACTTGTTGAATTCTTTGGAGGGCTTTTTCTCAGTGGCTTTTTCGACCATCGCGTGCAGACCTGCTTTCGGGTTGTGCGTCGTATTACTGTAACGCCGTGTGCGTTGTCACCGAATAATAAGGAGCCCGTTTCGCTGACGCAAGAATGTTGATTTTCCGGCCAGGCGATCCAGCCGCCGGCCGTCACTTCGGCCGCCCCGGCCTGCGGCGGCCACGCTGCCGCTCCAGCCGTGAAGACAGTTCACTCCTGCAGATTGAACAGCCGGCGGAGGGCGTCGAGCAGGCCGTGCGGCGGTCCGGAATGGCTCTCGTTGCGCAGCGACGTGAGCGGCGGATGGAGCATCTTCGCGGCGTAGCGGTCGAACGCCTGACGAATCTCAACTCGATCGCTCTCACGGAGATCGGGCAGCCGGCGGAAAAGGCGGTCGAGTTCAGCCTCCCCCGTCTCGGTCCAGCCCGCCCGCAGTCGCTCGATCACCGGCGTTGTGGTGCGGTGGTGCATGTCGCCCATCAGGCGGCGGGTCTCCTCGTCCACGATCGCCAGTGCCTGCGGCAGTTCCCGCTGCCGGCTCTGGCGGTTGACCGCGCACGCCGCTGCGAGATCGTCCACGCAATACAGCCACACCCCCGGCCGTTGTCCGATCCGCGGATCGAAGTCACGGGGCACGGCGAGGTCGAGCACCACCAAGGGCCGTCCCTCACGGCGGCCCTCGGCCCGCATGAAAAGATCGAGCGGCACGACATGGCCGCTGGCGCCGGTCGTGCTCACCACAAGATCGGCCGCCACGAGTTCGCGTTCGAGGTCGTCGAAGGCGGCCGGCCGCGCGTCGAGTCGCGCGGCGAGGTCGTTGGCCCGGGCCGCCGTGCGATTGACGATGGCCACCTCCCGGGCGCCGGCCGACCGCAGATACCGCAGTGTCTCGGCGGCCATCTTGCCCGCGCCCACGAGCAGCACCCGCTTGTCGTCGAACCGCTGGAAGACACCGCTGGCGAAGTCGGCCACGGCGACGCTCGGAATCGACACCCGCTCGCGGCCGAGCGCCGTCTCGCTGGCCACGCGCTTCGCCGTGCGGAGCGCCGCCTGAAACATGCCGGACGTGAGCGGCCCCGATGTCCGGCTGTCCTGGGCGATGGCCCATGCCTGCTTCACCTGGGCGAGGAGCGGCGGCTCGCCGAGCACCATGCTGTCGAGGCCGGACGCCACACCGAACAGGTGCCGCACCACCGCCTCGTCGTGCTCCCGTGAGAGCACGGGGGCCAGCGCGGCCGCATCGATGCCCCGGCACTCGGCCAGGAACGAGACCAGTTGCTCCGGAGGGGGCGCCGACTGGTGGTTCTCGCCGGCGACGTAGAACTCGACCCGGTTGCAGGTCGAGAGGAGCACGCCCTCACGGCCGGGAAAGCGCTCACGAAAACGCGTCAGCGCCTCGGCCGCCTGCTCGGCCGAGAAGGCGAGCCGTTCCCGCAGTGCGAGAGGCACGGTGCGATGAGTGCCGCCGACGAGTGCGAGCATCATGACACGGCCTCGCTGCCCGACGCCGTGACGGCATCGATGACGACCGGATCGATCGGGGCCGGCTTTCCGTGCCGCGTCGATCCGAGCAAGCCCCACGCGATCGAACCGGACAGCACGGCGAGGCTCACGAGCGAGACCCAGGCGGTCGTCCGGCCGGCATCGGGCCGCCGCCGCACGGCGATCGTGATCCAGTACGCGGCGAAGAGCCAGGCCACCACCGCCGCCATTCGCAGCAGGACCGGGTCGGTCCAGGGAACGGTTTCCATCAGCCCGCGGCCGTGGTTGACCGCGTTGAGTACGATCCCGGAGACGAAGCCGGCCCCGGCCGACCATGCGGCGATCGCCGGCGTGCGGGCGGTCACGTTCGCGAGCCGTTCGAGGCTCGGCATCCGGAAGCCCTGCAGCGGCGCCCGCTTCCGCGCCAACCGGCCGGCCTGGATGAGCCACATCAGCCCGGCGATCGCGCCGAGCACCACGCTGACGCTCGCCACGAGATGGAAGCCGCCGTGGATGGCCCCCCAGAACCGCGAGGCTGCATCGTGCAGGAAGGGCTCCCGGCTGGAGACGGTCGCCGCGCCGATGAGCGCCAGCACGATTGGCAGCAGGAACAGTCCGACCGGCGTCCGCGGGTTGATGGCCGTCAGCCAGAGATACCCCGCCGCCAGCAGCCAGGCCGCCAGCAGATACCAGTCGAACGGACTGGAGAGGGGCGCGGCCCCTGCATGGATGGCCCGCCACCCCAGGAACAGCGTCTGGGCGAACAGGCCGGCAGCCGCGAAAAATACCATCGCGGCGCCGCGAACGCCCGAGCGGAAGACGAGCCGCGAGGCCTCGCAGGCGAGCGCCACGGCATAGCTCGCCGCAAAACAGACAATCGAGATGCCGGACAGGAAGGCGGCCATGCGATTTCCGGGAGGGGGTCGATCCGCACCATTGTAGTTGTGAACGGCGGCCTGCCGATGCCCCGCGGCTGACTTATACTTGCCCCACGATGACACCCTCCCAAGCCATCCCGCCGTCCCCCCGGTCGACCGAATCGCTGATGCTGCGGGCCTGCCGGCTCGAACCGGTGGAACGGACGCCCGTGTGGCTGATGAGGCAGGCGGGCCGCTATCTGCCGGAATACAGGGCGATTCGCGACACGGTGGGGTTCATGGAACTCTGCAAGACGCCCCGGCTGGCCGCGGAGGTGATGATCGCCACCGTCCAGCGTCTGGGCGTCGATGCGGCGATCATCTTCAGCGATCTGCTCCCGATCCTCGAGCCCATGGGGCTCGAGCTCGAGTTCGCCCAGGGCGAGGGGCCGGTGATCCACAACCCGGTCCGCACGGCGGCCGACGTTGCCCGGGTGCGGGAGCTCATCGACATCGACCGGCTCGGCTTCGTGATGGACACCGTCCGCGCCACCCGGGCCGGTCTCGACGCCTCGATCCCGGTGATCGGCTTCGCGGGCGCCCCGTTCACGCTCGCCGGCTACTGCATCGAGGGGGGCACGAGCAAGGCGTGGCTCCACACGAAGTCGCTGATGTACGCCCACGAATCGGCCTGGCACGACCTCGCCGATCGGATCGCCCGTGCGGTGAGCCGGTATCTCGTCGCCCAAATCGATGCCGGGGCGGAGATCGTGCAGATCTTCGACAGCTGGGTGGGCTGCCTCTCTCCCGCCGACTACCGCCGCTACGTGCTGCCCCACAGCCGCACGGCGATCGCCGCAGCCGCCGAACGGGTGCCGACGATCCACTTCGCCACCGGCAACCCGGCGCTCCTGCCGCTGTTGCGCGAGGCCGGGGGCTCCGTGATCGGCATCGACTGGCGGATCGATCTGGATGCCGCGTGGGAGATCGTGGGGCACGATCGTGCCGTGCAGGGCAATCTCGACCCCGCGGTCCTCTTCGCCGACCGCGACACCGTCCGCCGGTGTACGCAGGAGATCCTCGCCCGCGCCGCCGGACGCCCCGGTCACATCTTCAACCTCGGCCACGGCATCATGCCGCACACACCGGTCGAGAACGTGCTCGAGCTGATCGCGACCGTGAAGGGGGGCTGATCCCGGGCCCTTGTCCCGCCACGGTGACGGCACTTGGCGGCCCACCCTCGCCAACAGCCCACCCGGCGTGGTAAACCGGCGTGTTGCGCGCCGGGAGGCCTCCGGCGTCGGTTCGTCGCGCAACACGTCGCCACCCCGAACCGGCAGCATGAAGACTCTCGAGCAGCGCCTCTTTCATCTTTTCCCCGCGGCTGACGTCGCCCGGGCCCGCACGATCACGCCCGCTTCCGTCGTCTGCCCGCGGGTCGGGCAGGTGAAGGCCACGGTCATCGGCGAGGATGGCGACGAGCATGAGGTGCATCTTGAACTCTCCGCCCACCGCCGCGGCGGGATGACGCTCGAGACCACGTGTTCGACGCCGGCGGGCAGGGCCGGACGGCCCTGCTCCGTGCTTGCCGCGGTGCTCCTCGAGGTGGACCGCCGACGGCTGCTTTCCGGCATCCACGACCAGACTCCGGTCGCGCTCTCCATCGTCGCCGACGACCCGACGACCCAGGACGAGCCCGCAGACGACATCGACGACGAGACCGACGACATCGCCGGCGACACCGGCACCCAGCCGGCCGCACAGATGGCGGACGAGCCGACGACGGCATCGACATGGACGCCGCCGCCTTCCGCCCGCCGTGGCTCCCAGCGGCTCCCTCCGTGGGCCGCCGAACTCGAGGAACGCCGCCGGCTCGTCGAACCCGCCGTGCGGTCCCACGCCCTCGTCATTCCCGACCAACGCCGGGCAGGCGGTGCGCTGGTGTTCGTGCTCGACCTGGGTGCGTCGGCCGATGCGCGGGCCGCCGTGCTCGTACCCTCGCGGATGCAGCTCGACGTGGCCGGCAACGCGACGGGGCGGCCGCGGCCGGTCGTACTCGGCCCCGGGGAGGTCGAACTCGACCAGCTCGAGCCCCAGGAACGGTCGATCGTGGAGCAGCTCGTGGGCGCGGCGGCGGCCGGTCAGGTCGCCCTCCCGGAGCCGCTGGAACGGCGGATGATCTCCCGGGTGGTCGTCAGCCCGAAGTCGGCGGCCACGCATCTCGCGATGCTCTGCGAGGCCGGCAGGCTCGTCGTCCAGCCCGAACCGCGGCGGGATCCGGAGCGGGTCGTGCCGCTGACGTGGGACGGCGGCACGCCCTGGGAGTTCGCCTTCGTGCTGGAGCCGGACGACGAGGACGTGCGGCCGGCCAAGCCGCGCAGCCCCGCCGCAAACGACGACGAACCGCTCCCCCGGCCCGCGAAGGCGACGCTCCGCGGGATGCTCGTCCGCGGCAGCCAGCGAAAGCCGCTCAGCGAACCCAAGGCTGTGCTCCGCGCCGGGCTCGTCGTCTTCTCCGATCGCATCGCGCGGCTCCAGTCGACAGCCGACGCCGGCACGGCCGCCGTCTCCTCGGGCTGGATGGAACAGTTCGAGCGGCGTGGGCCGATCGAGATCGCCTCCTCCCAGGTGGACGGGCTGATTGAACGCCTCGCGATGCTCTCCGACGTGCCCCGGCTGGTGCTGCCGGCCTGGACCGGCTGGCGGATCGAGTCCGGGGCGCCCCAGCCCAAGCTCGTGCTCGACGACTCGCCCGCCCTGTCGACCGAGGAACCGGCGGCGCCGGGCGGACGGCGGCGGCAGCAGACCCGCGTGCAACTGGCGGGCCGGGTCTGGTTCGACTACGCCGGCATGATGATCGCGGCCGACGACCCGGCCGGCGGCACCGCCGACGCGAGTCGCCGCATCTTCGTCCGCCGCGATCGGGCGGCGGAACGCGACGCGCTCGCCCTCCTGCCCAAGCACGGCGCCACCGCACCCCGGGGACAGGCGCTCGACGACACGACCGCCACGCACCATGTGGAGATCCCGCGAAACAGACTCGACAGCTCGGTGTCGCAGCTCGCGGCGTCCGGCTGGATGGTCGAGGTCGCGGGCCGGCGCTACCGCCCCGCGGGCAGCGTGGCCTGGAACGTCACCAGCGGCATCGACTGGTTCGAACTCTCCGCCGCGATCGACTTCGGCGGCGTCACGGCAGAACTCCCCGCGCTGCTCGAGGCGATCGCCCGTGGCAGCCGGTCGGTGGAGCTCCCCGATGGCTCGATCGGGATCCTCCCCGACACGTTCGCCCAGGAGTTCGAGCCGATGGCCGCCCTCGCGCAGCGGCACGACGGCAAGCTCCGGTTCGGCCGGATCCAGATGGCACTGCTCGACGCGCTGCTCGCCGGCCAGCCGCAGTCACACGTCGACGAGGCGTTCGACCGGCTCCGCGAGCAACTCGCCTCGGGCGAGCAGCCCGAGGCGGAACCGGAGCCCCCCGGCTTCCAGGGCACGCTGCGGCATTATCAGCGGGAGGGCCTCGGCTGGCTGGTGTTCCTCGAGAAGCTCGGCGTCGGTGGCTGCCTCGCCGACGACATGGGTCTCGGCAAGACGATCCAGGTGCTCGCCCTGCTCGCCCGGCGGCAGGCCGACGTCCGTGCGGCGGGGCTTCCGCACCGGCCGTCGCTGGTCATCGTGCCCCGCAGCCTCGTCTTCAACTGGATCGAGGAGGCGAAGAAGTTCGCGCCGGAACTGAAAGTCGTGAATCACACCGGCACCACCCGCGCCGACGAGACCGGCACGCTGACCGACTGGGACATCGTGATCACGACCTACGGCACGCTGCGGCGCGACATCATCGCCCACCGTGAGACGGAGTTCGATTACGTCATCCTCGACGAGGCGCAGTCGATCAAGAATGCGGCGAGCCAGGCCGCCAAGGCCTGCCGGCTCCTCAGGGCCCGGCATCGCCTCGCGCTCACCGGCACCCCCGTGGAAAACCACATCGGCGAACTCTGGAGCATCTTCGAGTTCCTGAATCCGGGACAGCTCGGCAGCGCATCGCGATTGCGGAAGTTTCTCGCCGACGGCCGCGGCAGCACCGACATCGTGGCCCGTGCCGTCCGTCCCTACCTGCTCCGCCGGACCAAGTCGCAGGTGCTCTCCGATCTGCCCGAGAAGACCGAGCAGACGCTCTTCGTGGAGCTTGGCGAGACGCAACGCAAGGCCTACGACGAACTCCGCGAACACTTCCGCGCGGAACTTGCCGGACGGATCGGCCGCATGGGCATCGGCCGCTCCCGGATCGCGGTGCTCGAGGCGCTCCTGCGGCTTCGGCAGACCGCCTGTCATGCGGGTCTCGTCGATCACGCACGGGTCGATGAGTCGTGCGCCAAACTCGACACGCTGCTCGAACAGCTCGACGAGGTGCTCGACGAGGGGCACAAGGTGCTCGTCTTCAGCCAGTTCACCAGTTTTCTCGCGATCCTGCGGAGGCGGCTCGACGAGAAGAAGACCGTCTACGAATACCTCGACGGTCGCACGACGGACCGGCAGGCGCGGGTCGTGCGGTTCCAGGAGGATCCCGACTGCCGGCTGTTCCTCGTGAGCCTCAAGGCGGGCGGGCAGGGCCTCAACCTCACGGCCGCCGACTACATCTACATCCTCGATCCCTGGTGGAATCCCGCCGTGGAGGCGCAGGCCGTCGATCGCGCCCACCGCATCGGCCAGACGCGGCGGGTCTTCGCCTACCGGCTCATCGCCCGGGACACGGTCGAGGAGAAGATCCTGGCCCTCCAGGACCGCAAGCGGGAGTTGGCTGAGTCGATCGTGCGGGCCGACGAGACGATGATCGCCAGCCTCACTCCCGAGGACGTGGAGCTTTTGCTCTCGTAGTCGCCCTCATGAAAATCTCACGTTTCGTCAACCGTCTCGGGGTCGACTATCCTCGACACGATGACACCGCAGCATGAGACGAGCCTCGCCGACCAGGATCCCCACGAGGAGTCGAAGCCCGTGCCCTTGAAAAACCGTGGGACACAGGATCAGGCGAAACCCAGGGTGCTGGTCGTCGACGACGAGGAGGATCTTCTCGAACTCGTCCGCTACAACCTCACCAAGGAAGGCTACGCCGTCGAGTGCGTGGGCAGCGGGGAGGAGGCGCTGAAGGCGGTCCGCCGGCAGATCCCCGACCTCATCGTGCTCGATCTGATGCTGCCCGCGGTGGACGGCCTCGAGGTCTGCCGCAGGCTCAAGGCCGACACGAAGACCCGTGACGTTCCCATCGTCATGCTCACCGCCAAGAGCGAGGAGAGCGACATGGTCGCCGGCCTCGACCGCGGCGCCGACGATTACATCTCCAAGCCGTTCAGCCCTCGCGTGCTCACCGCCCGCGTCAAGGCGATCCTGCGGCGCGAGGACGCCCGCCGGCGGGAGGAGCAGGAGACCACGATCGACGTCCATGAACTCTCCATCCATCCCGGCCGACACGAGGTCACGCTCGCCGGGAACCCCGTGGAACTCACCTACACGGAGTTCGCCCTGCTGCAGTTTCTGGCCAAGCGGCCCGGGTGGGCCTTCACGCGGACGCAGATCGTCGATGCCGTGAAGGGGGAGGACTATCCCGTCACCGAGCGGTCGGTGGACGTGCAGGTCGCGGGCCTGCGGCGGAAGCTCGGCGACCAGGGGCACTACATCGAGACGGTCCGCGGCGTGGGCTACCGTTTCCGCAGCTGAGCGACCCGCCGACGGCGATTCCGTCGTGGGCGGCGCTTTCCCGCGGTCCCTGCGGATGCGACACTTTCCCCCGCCGTCCTCCCCTCCGTCTTCGGCCGAGCCGCCACGCCCATGCCCCGCACCCGACTCGTCTGGCATCTCTTCGCGGGCTGGTGTGCGCTCGTGGCCACGACGCTGGCCGTCGGGTTCTGGATCACGAGCGTCCAGCTGGCGACCATCGCCGACGAGGCGCAGCGCACCAGGCTGACCGATTCGGCCCGGGGGCTCGCCGTCGTCTTGGGCGACGGCGACATCACCGCCGATCCTGCGGCCTTCGCCGAGCTGGCCCATGGCATGCTCGCATCGACCCGGATCGACATGCGGCTCTTCACCCCTGAGGGCGGGCCGGTCACGCTCCCCACGGCCGCCCCGGCCCCCACGGCCACGGCAGGCGACGACGACCTGCTCGCCGCAGCGCGTGACGGCCGTGCGGCCAGCGCGAGCAACTACGATCTCGCTTCCGGCCGGCGCTCGGTCGCCGTCGCCGTTCCCGTCGGTCCTCCCGGCCGGCCCACGGCGATTCTCCTGGCGACGACCGACACCGCGGATTCGGACCGCCGCCTGGCGGCCTGGCAGCGGCGATTGCTCGTCGGCTGTGCCGCCGCGGCGGCGTTCGCCTCGATCGGCGGCTACGCACTCGCCCGTCGGGTGGCCCGTCCCGTCGAGGAACTCTCGAACGCCACGGCGCGCATGGCGGCCGGCGACATCAGTGCACCGATCCCGATGGCGGACGTGGCGGAGATCGCCGATCTTTCCGCGGCCCTCACCCGGCTCCGGGAGCAGCTCGTGGAACGCGGCCTGACCATCGGACGGCAGGGCACCCAGCAGGAGGCGGTGCTCGGCAGCATGATCGAGGGCGTGCTGGCGATCGACGCCCGGCAGCGGATCGTCGGGATCAATCGTGCCGCCGCCGACCTGCTCGCCGTCGAGGTCGAGCAGGCCATCCGGCGGCCGCTCCAGGAGGTGATCCGCAACCCCGACCTGCGGCGGTTCGCCCTCAAGGCCATCGATTGCCGTGAGCCGGTCGAGGACGACCTGCTGCTCGGGGGGGGGCGGGACCGGACCATTCGGCTGCGGGGCACGGCGCTGCGCGACCTGTCCGGCGACGGGGGCGCCGTGATCGTGCTCAACGACGTCACCGACGTACAGCGGCTCGAGAACGTCCGCCGGGATTTTGTCGCCAACGTATCGCACGAACTCAAGACCCCCATCGCCTCCATCAAGGGCTTCGTGGAGACCCTCCTCGACGGCGCGATGGACGACCCGGCCGACACCCGCCGGTTTCTCGGCATCGTCGCCCGTCAGGCCGACCGTCTCGCGGCGATCATCGAGGATCTGCTGGCCCTGTCGCGGATCGAGCAGAGCGAGGGGGCCGGCAACCTGCCGGTGGAGAACGTCGCCGTCGTGACCGTGCTGGCGGCGGCCGTGGACGACTGCAGACCACGGGCGGCCGAGAGAAGCATCGCGCTCGAGATTTCCTGTCCCGACAGCCTGACCGCCGCCGTCAACGCACCCCTCCTCGAACAGGCCGTCATCAACCTCGTGGACAACGCGATCAAATACACCGCCCCGGGGAAGACGGTCTGGCTCTCCGCCGCCCCCGAGCAGGCCGGAAACCTGGCGATCCGCGTCCGCGACGAGGGCTGCGGCATCGCCGCCGAGCATCTCCCGCGGCTCTTCGAGCGGTTTTATCGGGTCGACAAGGCCCGCAGCCGCAACCTCGGAGGCACCGGCCTCGGCCTTTCGATCGTCAAGCACATCGTGCAGGCGCACGGCGGCACCGTGGCGGTGGAGAGCGCTTCAGGGGTGGGAACGACCTTCACGATCAGCCTGCCGCTCGGACCGGGCTGATCGAGCCGAGCCGGCGACCCGTTCCGCAACGGCGGGGTCAGCCGCGGTCCCCGTTCGCTTTCCGGGCATGAAAATCGAGGATCTGCTGCCAGGCATCTTCCGGGGATTCCGCGTACGTGAACAGGTCGAGGTGCTCGTCGGCGATCACCCCGGCGTCGGACAGGTAGCGGAAGTCGATCACGTTCGACCAGTATTCGCGGCCGTAGAGGATGATCGGCACGGGCTGCATGCGATGGGTCTGCCGCAGCGTGAGCGTCTCGAACATCTCGTCGAGCGTGCCGAAGCCGCCCGGAAAGAGCACGACGGCCGCCGCGCGGAGGATGAAGTGGAACTTTCGCAGCGCGAAATATTTGAACTGAAAACAGAGTTCGGGCGTGATGAAGGGATTGGGCTGCTGCTCCGCGGGAAGCTTGATATTCAGCCCGATCGACTTGCAGCCGACGTCGAAGGCCCCGCGGTTGGCGGCCTCCATGAGGCCGGGACCACCGCCGGTGCTGATCACGTAGTCCCGCTCGTCCTCGCACTGGTTGTCGGTCGAAACGATCCGGGCGAATCGCCGGGCGTCGTCGTAAAACCGGCTCATCGACAGCAGCGTCTCGGACCGCTCCCGCTCGCGGGCCAGCCTCGGGTCGGTCGGCGCGGCCTCCGCCGCCCGCCGCGACTCCGCGAGTCGCCGCTCCGCCGCTGCACGTTCCACGATCTGCGTGCCGCCAAACACGATCACCGTTGACTTGATGTTGTCGGCCTGGAGGGCGAGCTCCGGCTTGCCGAGCTCGAGAAGCATCCGCACGCCCCGCATCTCCTCGCGGGTGAGGAGCTGAGGATCGTCCTGCGCGAGCAGATAGCTCGGTGAACCGAGGATCTGCTCCATATTTTCAGCGACGAGTGCGACGTCGTCGCCGAGGATGGCGTCGGGCAGTTCATTGCAGTCCCTGTTCGCCCCTGCGGCGGGCTTTGGTTTCTTGGCCATGGTGGCGGCTTGAGTCCCTTGTGTGTGGTGGTTCGGAGATCAGGCGTCGAGGTCCACGGTTTCACCGATCGTGGGCACATGAATATCCCAGCCGCGGCGGGACCCGAGAAACTCGGCCAGACCGCGGGCCGCGGGGGGCTCGCCGTGCACGAGGAAGGTCCGCCTCGGCGCCGGCAAGTCGCCGAGCCAACGGTCGAGTTCGTGACGGTCGGCATGGCCCGAGAGGGCGTCGACCTGCCTCACGACGGCACGCACCGGGATGTCGCGGCCGTGGATCCGCAGAAACTCCGCGCCGTCGATCAGGCTCCGGCCGCGGGTGCCCTTCGCCTGGAACCCGGCCACGAGCACCGTCGTCTTCGGGTCGGGCAGTCGGCGGGCGAGGTGGTGGAGAATCCGGCCGCCATTCATCATGCCGCTGGAGGCGATGACGATCCCGGGCCCGTGATGGTTGTTGATGGCCTTCGATTCATTGGCCGTCTTCGCCATCCGCACGAAGGGGCTCGCGAGCGACTCCGCCACGCCCTGCATTTTGGCCTCGCTGAAATCGTGCTCGCTGCCGTGCTTCTTGAAGACCTCCATGGCGTCGACGGCCATCGGCGAGTCGATCCAGACCGGCGTCTCGGGCACCCGTCCCGCCGCCATCAGGGTCCGCAGGAGATACACGAGTTGTTGGCAGCGGCCGATCGCGAACGACGCGACGAGCATCATTCCGCCCCGGCGCAGCGCCTCGTTGGTGACGGCCTCGAGTTCGTCCAGCGGCCGGGCCAGCGTGTGATCACGGTCCCCGTAGGTGCTCTCGCAGACGAGGTAATCGCAGGGCGGAGGCGACACCGGATCCTTGTAGAGCGGCGCTCCGAACCGGCCGACATCTCCCGAGAAGACGATCCGCAACGGGCCGCCGCCCCCGTTCCGCGGCAGCTCCATTTCGAGGAACGAACTGCCGAGCATGTGGCCGGCCTCGTGAAACCGGCAGCGCACTCCCGCTGCCGGGTCGAACCACTCCTGCCGTGGCACCGACCGGACCAGCCGCAGGGCCTGATCGACATCCCGCTCCTCGTAGAGCGGCAGCGCCGGGCGGTGCCGGGAATAGCCCTTGCGGTTGGCGTAGAGCGCGTCTTCCGCCTGGCATTTGGCCGAGTCGTAGAGCAACAGCCCCAGCAGGTCGGCGGTGGCCGGCGACGTCAGGATCGGGCCTCTGAATCCCTCACGGGCCAGCCGCGGCAGGAACCCGGAGTGGTCGATGTGTCCGTGGGTCAGCACCACGGCGTCGATCGAAGCGGGCGGCACGGCGAATCGATCCCAGTTCCGTTCGCGAAGTTCCTTCTCGCCCTGGAACAGTCCGCAGTCGACGAGAACACGGCGACCGCCTGCCTCGACGAGATGCCGCGAACCCGAGACCACGCTCGCCGCCCCCAAGAAACTCAGTGTCGCCATGAATGCTCCATGCCGCCCACGGCGGCTGCTCCCGATGGTTCCGCGACTGATCCTTTACCGGTCATTTATCGAGCAGGCGGTCGTTCACTGCCGTGCACCGTCCGCCCGGACACCGCGATCGTACCCTCACCGATCGAGAACGACTCGAGCCAATGGCTCGGGCCGCCCTCCCCGTGCTTCGAGGGAATGGAGCACACAAGCCCGCTCCGCCCGTCCAGCGGCCGCGGCACCGTCACCACCCCCAGCGGCCGGCAACGCCTCGCGATCTCCGCCAGAATCGGCCCACGCGGCAGCGGCAGCCCTCCCAGCCGCACGTCTTCGAGGACGATCGCCAGTTGATTCGGCTCCCGCAGCCGCACCTCGGCCGTCGCCCACGCGACGGTCGAGAACAAACCCGCACCGAGTCGCCAACCGACCTCGATCCGCCTCGGTGTCAGCCGGACGCGCGGCTCGGAGACCATGCCGGGAAGCAGCCCTCGATGGTTTCGCTCCAGATCCGTCGCCAACCAGGCGTTGATGTCGTCCTCGTCGATCGCCGCCTCCCAATCGCCCGGACGCTCGACCGCCGAACGAAGGGCCGACAGGTCGCTCACCAGCCGCCGGGCCGAGACTTCCTGTCCGAGCCCGTGCGCGACGGCCATCCGCTGGCCGTAGAACGCGGGTTGGTGCCGCACGACGGCGGCCAGGCCGCAAACGAGGATCGCCAGGGCCAGCGCACTTCCTCCCCCGACTCTTTTGAAGCCGCGGCTCCACCCCATCGCGGACGATCCCGACACGGAATCGGCCGGGCGTGTCGCGGAGGGATCCGGGGGCTTGGCGGCAGCTGGCATGACCCAATCCTGCCATGACTGTTGGGAAACCGATAATCCGGTCCGGGAGGCACCCCCCGGCAGGCCGCCGGGACCGCACCCTGCGGCGGCCCCGGCGACCCGAATCCGGAAGATCAGCCTGCTACACCCAGCAGGCGGGGGATGGGCAGTTCCGTGACGCCTTCGAGAGTGACGGTCCCCAGGATCTCGTCGTTGAGTTCGTCGCGGAGCACGCGGACATTGGGGGGTGCCTCGATGCCGATCCGCACCTTGTCGCCACTGACCCGGACCACCGTCACCACGACCGATTCGCCCACCCGAATCCGTTCGTTCTGCTTGCGTGAAAGCACGAGCATCGAGCCCCTCCGTTGTAAGAGTCTGAAGTCAATGGTTTGCTTGGATGTATCACAGATAGTGTACGGATGTCAACTTACCGGCCGCGGCCATGTCCGCGAGCACGATCCGCGTGTTCTCCGGACCACCGCCCGGTGCCGCCCCTCCCACCCCTTCGCATCCCGTCGCTGCGGACTGGGAAAGATGTGCGACGCAGGAAACATCGGCCGGTCAGGCGGAGTTTCTTGCCCGGCGGGAAAACTCCTCCGCGCAGACCAATCGTGACGGCGGGGGATGGAGACGGCCGGCTCCGCTCATGAACCGGGCGGTTCCGACCGAGCGTCCCCGGAATCTTCGCGGTCCGCAAACAAGACCAGGTCGACCGGCTCGGCGGTGGCGATGTGGGACTTCGCCTCCTCGATGCGATCCAGATCGCCCGCCAGCAGACGCGGGTGCTGCTTGTGAACGCACCGCAGCCGCTCCGTGCGGACATCGAGCGGCGCGAGGCGGGGATCGATTTCAAGGGTCACTTCGGCGGGGATCGCAGCGGCGTCCTCGAGGCGACGATTCACCGCGAGCCTGGGAAACGGCGGAATCCCGCCCGGGTGCAGGAGCGCCTTGAGGAGGATCGCGGTGTCCGCAAATCGTCGATAGGTGGCGGCGGCTTCCCTGCTCGGTGCCTCATCGTAGGCCACGGCATATCTCACCCGCGGGCCGACGAGCTCGATGCCGGCGGCCGTCCGCGTGAAGCCGCTCTCGAAATCGGGGCCACCGGCCCAACGCACGAGGCGGTCATCGCTCGACCGGGCCCACTTCGCAAGCGACACGCTCAACCGCTCAAGGCGGATCATGTCGACCTGCGTCTTGAGTTGCCGGACGGGGTCGATCACGAGCACCCGCTCCCGTGCGGGATCGTGCAGCACGATCTCGCCAAGGGTCATGTCGCCCTTGCGGTCGGCCGGGAGCTCGAGAAAGTCCCAGGCGACCCCCTCGTGAAACAGCGTCAGGCTGCGGGCGACGGGGCGATCGGCGTCGTCGGCGAAGAGTTCGCTTTCGACACGCATCTCGCACACCCGCGGTTCGCCGGCCGTGTCGGCGGCCAGAGGCGGTGTCAGGAACAGCGTGACGATCGTCACGACCGCCGCGCCGGCGGCGAGACGGTGATCCGAGCCGGTCGAAAACCGATCCATGCGAGAGCCCTCCGAGGCGGCCGGGAGGGTAGCAGCAGGCGGCGTCCCCCCCAAGACAGACTCTGCCCGCGAAACCATGGCTTTTACCCCCCCGCCCGCGGTCGCTGGCCGTGGATAGAGTTTGTCTGAGCGGGGATGCGACGAAGATCGACCGGGGAAACCCTCGGCGTTTCCACCGGTCGATCCAGTGGACAAAGGTCATGGATGACTTTGCCCACGGACAGCTAGCTTCGACTT
>SXWC01000035.1 GCA_005789975.1 Planctomycetaceae bacterium | reverse complement strand
GAGCATTCGATGTGCCAGCCGGGGCGGCCGGGGCCCCACGGACTCTCCCAGGCGGGCTCCCCGGCCTTGGCTTTCTTCCAGAGGGCGAAGTCGGCCGCCGCACGCTTCCGCTCCGCGGTGGAGCCCCCTTCCCCCTGCATCGCCTCGACGGAGCGGTTGGTGAGCTTGCCGTAGTCGGCGTCCCTGGTGACGTCGAAGTAGACGTCACCGTCGCTGGCGTAGGCAGACCCCTTCGCGATCAGCCCCTCGATGAAGGTGATGATGGTGCCGATGTGCTCGGTGGCCTTGGGCATCGCGTCGATGCCGGTCACGCCGAGGGCCGCGAGGTTCTCCAGGTAATCCGCCGTCATCTCCTCTGCGAGTTTCGCCATCGTCGTGCCACGGGCGGTGCTCTCGGCGATGATCTTGTCGTCAACGTCGGTGATATTGACGACCCAGGTGACCTGCCAGCCGGAGTAGGCGAGGTGTCGTTTGACGGTGTCGAAGATCACCGGCCCGACCATGTGGCCGATGTGGCTTGGCTTGTAGACCGTGGGGCCGCAGAGATACATCCCCACCGCTCCCGGCTTCACGGTGACCAACGGCGACTTCGCCCGCGTCAGCGTGCTGTAGACCTCGATCGCAGGCAGCCCGTGTGCCGCATTCGTTTCCGCCGTTGCCATCTGGCCTCCGCTCCCGCCTGGTGGTGGTCTCACGCCCGTTCCACGAGCGCGACGCATTCGGCCGCGACCGCGAGTTCCTCGCCGATCGGGCCGATGCCCTCGCCCGTCTTCGCCTTCAGCCAGACCGCGTCCTCGTCGATGCCGAGAATCTCCGCGATCCGCCGCCGGATGGCGGGACGGTGCGGGAGGATTTTGGGCCGCTGGGCGAAAATCACGCAATCCAGATTCACGATCCGCCAGCCCGCCTCCCGCACGCGGTTCACCGCGAGGTGCAGCATCTCGGCCGAATCCCGCCCCTTGTTGGCCGAATCGGTGTCGGGAAACATCTCGCCGATGTCGCCGAGCGCCGTACCGCCGAGCAGCGCGTCGGTGATGGCGTGCAGGAGCACGTCGGCATCGCTGTGGCCGATGGCCGCACGATCGTGGGGAATCCGCACGCCACCGATCACGAGTCCGTCGCCGGGACCGAGGCGGTGCGTGTCGTGGCCGAGGCCGATGCGGAACATGTTCGCAGATCTCCAGCGGGAAAGAGATGGTTTTCCCCTATACTCGCCGCATGCACAACTCCGTTTCCGCCTCCGGCCCGTCGGCCTCCGATCCGGTCATCCGCGTGGAGGGGCTCGCCAAGGAGTACCGCGTCCACGACAAGCCCGAGGGGCTGGCGGCGAGCGTCCGTTCGCTCTTCCACCGCACGAGCCGGGTCGTGCAGGCGGTGAAGGGAGTCGACCTCACCGTTGGCCGCGGGGAGTTCGTGGCCCTCCTCGGCCCCAATGGGGCCGGTAAGACCACGCTGCTGAAACTGCTCTCGGGCATCATCACCCCCTCCCGGGGCACGGCTCGCGTGCTCGGCCACGTGCCCTGGGAGCGTGCCGACGATTTCCGCCGCCGGTTCGCGCTCGTGATGGGACAGCGAAACCAACTCTGGTGGGACCTGCCGGCCGCCGAGAGCTTTCGGCTCCACCAGGAGATCTATCGGATCGACCCCGTCCGCTTCGAGCGGACACGGGACGAACTCGTGGGCATGTTGGACGTACGGCGGCTGATCCTCCAGCCGGTTCGCGAGCTCTCGCTCGGTGAGCGGATGAAACTCGAACTCGTGGCCGCGCTGCTCCACGAGCCCGAAGTGCTCTTCCTCGACGAGCCCACCATCGGCCTCGACGTGGTCGCCCAGCACACGATCCACGAGTTCCTTCGCGGTGTCCAGTCACGACGGCGGATGACCGTGGTGCTGACGACGCACTACATGAAGGACGTCGCGGCCCTCTGCGAGCGGGTCGTGGTGATCACCCGCGGCGACATCCTCTACGACGGTTCGCTCGCCGAGATCGTCGATCGCTTCACGACGCACAAGATCGTCACGCTCGACCTCGACGAGGCCCCGGACCAGGCGACCATCGAACGCTTCGGCTTTCCCTGTGAGTGCCGCGGACCGCAGGTGATCATGCGCATCGACCGCCATCGCATCGCCGAAGTGCTCCCGGAGATTCTCGGTTCTGCGGGGGTGCGGGACGTCTCCGTGGAGGACGTGCCGCTGGAGGAGATCGTCGCGGAACTCTTCCGCTCGGATGCCCGCAATGCGGCGGCCTCGGCGGGGGCCGCATCATGAGCGATGCCGTCGCGCGGCGAGCGGTCGCGTTTCAGGGTCTGCGGACCTGGTGGACGATGCTCAGGATCAGCCTCGAGGAGCGGCTCGTGTACCGGGGTGATTTCGCCCTCGGCACGTTGATGCGGTTCCTGCCGATCGTCACGCAGGTCTTCCTCTGGACGGCCGTCTTCGCGGCCACCAGCAAGACCGACATCGGCGGCTATTCGCGGAATGACATCGTGGCCTACTACCTGCTCACGATGGTGACCCGGGCCTTCTCCAGCATGCCGGGCCTCTCCAGCGGCATCGCCCGCAGCATCCGCGACGGCTCGGTGAAGAAGTTCCTCGTGCAGCCGGTGGACTACGTCTCCTTCCTGCTCGCCTCCCGGGTGGCCCACAAACTCATCTACTACGCCGTGGCCCTGCTCCCCTTTGCGGGCGTCTTCTTCGTCTGTCGAGGCTACTTTCCTCCCGTGCCCGATACGGTCACGATCGCGGCCTTCATGGCGTCGCTCGTGCTCTCCTTCCTGCTGGGCTTCTTCCTGGAGGCCACGCTCGGCATGCTCGGCTTCTGGTTCATGGAGGTGTCGAGCATCGTGTTCGGCTACATGCTCGTGCAGTACCTCCTCTCGGGCCACATGTTCCCGATCGACCTCCTCGCCGGCGTGCCGACCGGCATCGCGGGGGTGAGCCTCGCCGACGTGGTGCACTGGCTTCCCTTCGAATACACCGCCTACTTCTCCTCGGCGGTCTGGCTGGGAAAGGTCCGGGGGGCCGATCTTGCTCGGTCATTGGCGATCGAGGCGGCCTGGGTCGCGGTGATGGCGGTCGTATGCCGAGTCGCCTGGTGGCGTGGCACGCGGCGATACAGCGCCTTCGGAGGCTGACGTGGGCCGCTATCTCGCCATCTTTCTCACCTTCGCGCGGGCATGTCTCGTCCGCGACATGACGTTCCGGGCGAACTTCATCCTCGAGTGCGTCACGAGCCTCGGCTGGATGTCGATGAATCTGGCGTTTTATCTCCTCGTGTTCACGTTCACTCCCGAGATCGGCAAGGGGACGGGCTGGTCGAAGGAGCCCTTCTTCGCCTTCGTGGCGACCGGGCTGATCATCAACTCGATCGTGCAGGCCTTCTTCATGCCGAGCGCCGAGGAACTCACCGAGATGGTGCGCACCGGCGGACTCGACGCCGTGCTCGTGCAGCCGCTCGACGCGCAGTTTCTGCTGTCGCTGCACCGGGTGGACTTCTCGGCACTCGCCAACGGGCTGGTCGGCGTGGGACTCCTGGCGTGGGCCGTGCCCCGGCTGGATCAGCCACCGCCCGTCGTGGCCTGGGTCCTCTATCCGCTCCTGATCGTCTGCGGGGTCTCGATCCTCTACGGCTTCGTGATCATGCTCGCCGCGGCGACGATCCTCATGGGCCGCAATCAGAGCCTCTACGACTTCTGGTTCTACATCACGAACTTTTCCCGGTATCCCGCCGAGATCTATTCGGGCCCCTGGGGTGGGCCGCTGCGGATGCTCTGCACGTTCGTGATCCCGATCCTGCTCGTGGTCAACGTGCCGGCGCGGGTGATCGCCCAGCCACTGACAGGGCAGGCGTGGGTGGGCGTGGCGGCCGCCGCCGTCGCTGCGATCGGATCCCTGGTCGCTTCCCGACTCATCTTCCAGCGGGCGCTGGCGAAGTACCGTTCAGCGTCGAGCTGACAGGCCGTGGACAACATCATGCATGACCAGCGTCCACCTGATCGACCGCGGGAAACGCCGGTGATTTCCCCGATCGAGGATCCTCGTATCCTGCCCGGGCAGACTTGTTTCACGGTGTGATCAGGCAGCGGAGCAGCAGATGGAAAACGCACGACGCGGATTGTCGGGCCGGTGGCGTGGTTTCCACGAGGACACGGCTGCCACGATCATCGGCCTGGTCGTCGTGGCCCTGGCCCTGGCCGTGACCTGGGCGGCACGGCCGGCCGACTCCCCGGGAAGCCGCGAGCGGTGGCCGAAGGGCTGGCCCACGCCGCTGGCCCGCACGATCGACAAGCCCCAGACCTGGGCCGACTCGCCGGCGGGGGCGTTTCGCGACAAGCGGGGCAACTCCATCGTGGTGCCTGTCGTGCTCGGAGCCGCCTGGGTGGTGGCCGTGGCGACGGCCGGGGCGGCGCTCGGCGGCCGGCCGGTGGCGTCGATGCTGCCCGGGGCGATTGCGATCGCCGTCCTGGCCGGCGCGGCCTACCTGCTCTCCGCCCAGAAGGTCATCCACTTCTACAACCTCGAGTATCCCCTCTGGGCGCTCCTGATCGGGATCCTCCTGGGCAACGTGGTCGGCCTGCCGCCGTGGCTCCAGCGGCCGCTGTCCGGTGAGTTGCTCATCAAGACCGGGCTCGTGGTCTTCGGGGCGGAGGTGCTCTTCGGCCGCCTGCTCGAACTCGGTCTCCCCGGCTTCCTCACCGCCTGGGTCGTGACGCCGATCGTGCTCGTCACCACCTACTGGTGCGGTGTGCACCTCCTCAAGATTCCCTCCAAGTCGCTGTGCATGGTCGTGTCGGCCGACATGTCGGTCTGTGGCGTCTCCGCCGCGATCGCGACCGGCGCCGCCTGCCGGGCGAAAAAGGAGGAACTCTCGCTGGCGATCGGTCTGTCGCTGTTCTTCACGGTCATCATGATGGTCGCGATGCCCCCGTTCATCGACTGGCTGGGGCTCGACTCGATCGTGGGGGGCGCCTGGATCGGCGGCACGATCGACGCCACGGGGGCGGTCGTGGCTGCGGGTGAGTCTCTCGGCAGGGAGGCGGGCGAGGTGGCGGCGACGGTCAAGATGATCCAGAACTCGATGATCGGCATCATCGCCTTCGCGGTCGCGGTCTATTGGGCCGGCTGGGTGGACCGCTCGGCCGGCCCGCGCGAGGGCTCGCTCGTCGCGGAGGCCTGGCGACGGTTTCCCCGATTCATCCTCGGCTTCCTGGCGGCGTCGCTGCTCTGCTCGTGCATCTTCAGCTCCTCGCCGGAGGGTGCCCTGTGGGTGGACGGCACGACCACGGGCTTCACGTCGCGGCTCCGTGGATGGCTGTTCTGCACCGGGTTTGTCTGCATGGGGCTGCAGACCAACTTCCGCGAGCTGGCTCCGGTGCTCGTCAGCGGCCGGCCGCTCGTGCTTTACGTCGGCGGCCAGCTGCTCAACCTCGCGCTCTCGCTGGCGATGGCGAGCCTCACCTTCGGCTGGCTGTTCCGGAAGGCGGTGGAGCCATGACGCACTTTTCACCGGGGCGACTGGCGCTCGTTGCGGGGGCGGTCAGCGTCGTCTGGGGAGTGGCGCTGCCGTGGCTCGGCCGCTGTCTCGTGGTCGTGCGACACGTGGCCGCCATGGAGTCGCTGGAGGTCAATCCCGCTGCGATGTATTATACGGAACTCGAGCGGCTTCCCCTGCGGCCGGAATGGATCGACGACCATGTCGTTCTCTGGCCCTGAGGGTGCGTTCGACGGCCCTCCACCAGCGGCTTGCATCACCGGCAACGGCAGCCAGCCCTCATGACCCGACCCCCAATTTTCGTCCGAGGAATTTGTCAATGAAGATTTCTTCGATCGGTCTCGGCATCGCGGGCCTCATTTTTTTGGCGACCTGTCCCGACGGGGCGTCCTCTGCGGCCTTGGCCGGCACCGTCTACTGGAATGCTGGCGCCGGCACCGGCAACCTCCTTCCGACCAGCACGACCGACGTGCCGGGCACGGTGTCCGTCGGAGCATTCTCCAGGGGCAACAACGCCGGCAATGAAGTCCTCAACAACTCCACCTCATCGTCCTCGAGTTACTCGTTCCTGCTGAACGGCGTCTCGACGAGCGCTTCTGGTGCCTTCAACTTCGGCGCCGACACCGTCGTGGGCACTACGCTCGAAACCGGCACCAGCACCTACTTTGCGGTCACGGTCACGCCTGATCCGGGAACGGTTTTTGAACTGACAGGCCTCGGCTTCGGCAGCCGTTCGACGCTCAATGGCCCCAAGGCGTGGACGCTGCGAAGCAGCCTCGACAACTTTGTGGCCGACCTTGTCACGCCAGGCACACTGAGCAACAACTCGTCCTGGGTCTACATCAACTCGGCGCTCACGACGCCGCTTGTCGGCTCGGCCGCAATCGAACTGCGGATCTATGGCTCCAACGTCGATGGTCCGCAGTCATTCACCTCCAACACCTGGCGGCTCGACGACGTGCAACTGCAGATCGTTCCGGAGCCGGCCTGCGCCGGCCTGGCGGTCGCCCTCTTTGCCCTGGGGCTGGCAGGCCGAAGAGGTTGGACGCGCCGGTCGACGCGGGCGTCACGGCGATCCTGATTGCGGCCCTCTCGACGGTCATCCTCTGTGCCGCGGAGACGGCAGCGGCTCGGCCACTGGCCCTTGATCGAGCGGCACGTTGCCAATGGAGGTGCGGGAGGTCAACCCCGCGGCGATGTTCTACACGGAGCTCGAGCGGCTGCCGGTCAGGCCGCGATGGGTGGAGCAGCGGTTGATTCTCTGGCCGTGAGGATGCGCCGTTCGCGGTGTGACTGACGAGTGGCGTAAGGCAAGGGACTTGTTAAACTCTCCGCGCGGCTCGACGGAGCGAGTCGTGTCGAGTTCGTTCCCTCCTGAGGAGCCGGGTCATGAGTCGGTGGATCCCGAGGGGCTTCGCGGATCGTGTCGTGGTGCGGGCGGCCCGTTGGCTTGCCGTGGCATGTGGAGTGATACCGCTCGTTCTCCAGTCGGCCGACGGGCAGGTGATCGACCCGAGCTACATCTACGGGATTGCCGACAACAACGACATCTACCAGATCAACCCCGTCCCCGGTCAGGAGAGTTTTTCGGCCGTCTACAACACGGGGCTGGCCGGGCAATCCAACGCGTTCGCCTTTGACCGTGACCGTGATCAGATGTTCTTCATCAACCCCTCTGGCACGTTCGACAGCACACCGTATTCCAACGGTCTGTTTGTCTGGAACAAGTCGGCGGGCACCTTCGCCCTGCTGGCCACGACCGGTTCGTCGTATGGCGTGGCTGCCACTATTCCCGCCAATGCGGCGTACGCGGGTGACGCATTCTGGTTCTTCAACGAGGGCACGCTCGACCTCGTGAAGGCGAGCCTGTCGTATTCCGGAACAGGGGCGAACGCTGTTCCTACCGGCGTGAGCGGTTTCAGCACCTTCACCATGAACTCGGGGACGAGCCTGGCGGCGACGCAGAATCGCTTTGGCGACACGCGATCAACGTCGATGCCGATGTCCTGTTCGGGTACACGGCACAAGCCCAAGGTGGCAGATTCTATTCGCTCGATCTTGCCGCGCCGACCTCGCCGTCGAGTTTCAGTCTGATCTCCGGCAGCTCGCCGATCGGCCTCCAGCTGTCGTTCAACGAGGACTACACCAAGCTCTACGGCCACAACTACAACAACGGCAAGTGGTATGAGATCAGCACAGCGAACGGCTCCCTGACCGATCTCAACTTCACGACCACGACGAACGGCACCACGGGTTTCCGAGACCTCGGCGGGGCATCGGTCGTGTCCGTACCCGAGCCGGCGGCACTCGCCGTGGTCATGCTCGTAGGGGCGGGCTTCTCGATATCGGGGCTTTGCCGGCGCGGGCGTCGAGCGTGATCGGCGAGCCCTTCGGGACGCGTGGACTGGGCCGAGGCCGCGGCAGCGGCTAGGCTTCGGGAGCTTCCGTCCCCAAGGATCGCCCACCCATGCCGCTTCGGCTCGCCTTCAGTTCCAATGCCTATCTCGACGTGCCCGTGGAGCAGGCGATCCAACGCATCGCGGACTCCGGCTATGCGGGCATCGAACTGCTGGCCGACGTGCCCCATGCCTGGCCTGCCGGGTTGCTCGACGTGCAGAAGGGGGCGATCCGCCGGGCGATTCGTGAGAGCCGCCTCGTCGTCTCCAACATCAACGCGTTCATGATGAACGCGATCGCCGACCCGCGGCAGCCCTACTGGCACCCCGGTTGGACCGACCCCGATCCGCACTATCGGGCCATCCGCAGAGAGCACACGAAGCGGGCCGTGAAGCTCGCCGCCGAACTCGGTGCGCGGTGCCTGTCGACCGAGCCGGGGGGCGAGCTGCAACCGGGCCAGACCCGCGGCGGGGCCACCGACATCTTCTACGACGAGATCATGCCCGTGCTCGACGTCGCCGCCGACTGCGGCGTGACGCTCCTCATCGAGCCCGAACCCGGGCTCCTGATCGAGAAGTTCGGGCAGTATCTCGAGTTCGCGGAGCGGGTGAACCATCCCGCGCTCGGACTCAACTTCGACATCGGCCACGCCTACTGCGTGGGCGAGGACCCGGCCGAGTGGGTGCCGCGGATGAAGGCCCATACCCGGCACTACCACTTCGAGGACATCGCGGCGACCCGCGTGCACCACCATCTCGTTCCGGGAGAGGGGGCGATCGACTTCGCCGCCGTGCTCCGGGCCATCGCCCGCGAAACGCCCGACATCTGGATCACCGTCGAGCTCTATCCCTACCGGGATCGCCCCGACGACGCGGCCCGCGCCGCCCGGTCGCATCTGCTCGCCGTCGCCGCGGCGGCCGGCGTGGAGCTCGCGTGATCATGCTCCACTGGCTCCGGCTCGTGCGGCTTCCGAATCTGGCCACGGCAGCGGCCGATTCGCTCGCCGGCTTCCTCGTCTGTGCGGGGCTGACGGTGGTCGATTGGCCGCCGCCGGCCTGCTGGCTCGCCGTGCTGGCGTCGCTCGGCTTCTACGCCGCGGGGATGGTGCTCAACGACGTCTACGATCTTGCGATCGACCGCGTCGAGCGGCCCGAGCGGCCGCTGCCCAGCGGGACGATCGCCGTGGGCCATGCGGCCCGGGTCGGCAATCTGCTGATGGCTTCCGGCGCGGCCGCTGCCTGCGGTGCGGCGTGGATGGCCAACACCCCGTGGCCGGCTTTCGTCGGAGCGGCGTTGACGATGAACGTCTGGCTCTACGACCGGCATGCGAAACGGACGGCGGCCGGGCCGACGGTGATGGGAGCCTGTCGCGGCCTCAACTGGCTGCTCGGCATGACGGCCGCGGGCGGGCCATCGGAGCCACACGAGTGGTTGATCCCGCTCGGTATGGCGGCCTACGTGGCGGGCATCACCTGCTACGCGCGGGACGAGGCGGGCCGCAGCCGCACGGCGATCCTGGGGGCGGGGGTCGTCTTGATGCTGGCCGGCCTGGCGGTCGCGGCGGGCTATGTCTGGCTGCCGCTCCGCGAAGGGAGCGGGCTTCCCTTCACCCGGATCCCCGCCGTCACCTGGCTGACGCTCTGGGGCATCCTGTCGGGCTCGGTCGTGGCGCGTGCCCTGATCGGGATCGCCGATCCCTCGCCCGGCCGCGTGCGGGCCGCGGTGGGCAACGCGATCATGTCGATCATCACGTTCGACGCGGTGCTCGTGCTGGCGGCCTGCGGCGAGGCGTGGGCGGTCATCGTCCTTCTGCTCCTGGCATTCTTCCTGCTGGGCCGCCGCGTCGTTTCCCCCACCTGATTCTGGAGGCGGCGGGCGAGCCCGCCGATTCCCGGCATGCGACTCGGCTACAGCACCAACAGCATCGGCGACGTCAATCCGCTCGAAGCGATCCCGGTGCTCCACGATCTCGGCTATCGATCGCTCGCGATCACGCTCGACCGAGACACGCTCGACCCCTTCGCGGCCGATCTGCCCGCCCGCACCGTCCGCTGGCGAGAGGCCCTGGCCGCCGCCGGCATGGGCTGTGTCGTCGAGACGGGGGCCAGGCATCTGCTCGACGCGGCGGTCAAGCACGAGCCGACACTGGTCTCCTCGGATCCCGCCGCTCGGGCCCGGCGGATCGACTTCACGCGGCGGGCGATCGACGTCGCCGCCGAACTGGGGGCGGAATGCGTCTCGCTCTGGTCGGGCATCGTCCGCGACGCAGCGCCGGCCGACACGGTCTGGGCGAGGCTCGCCGATGACCTGGCGGAGATCATCGACCATGCCGGGCGGGTGGGCATGACCGTGTCTTTCGAGCCCGAGCCAGGAATGTTCATCGACACGCTGGCCCGGGCGGAGAAGCTCTTCGACCGGCTCCAACGCCCCGGGCCCCTGCGGCTCACGGTTGACATCGGCCACATGGAATGCATGGGCGAGCGTCCATTCGCGGCGCACCTCGCGGCTTGGAATGGCCTGGTCGCCAACGTCCACGTCGATGACATGCTCGCCTGCCGCCACGAGCACCTGCCGCTGGGCGCGGGCGACGTCGATCTCCCGGCCGCGGTCGCCGCACTTGCCGCCGTCGGCTATCGTGGTGGCCTCCACGTGGAGCTTCCCCGCCAGGCGCATCGCTGGCGGGAAACCGCGCGGCAGTCGGCTTCCTTCCTGCTGAAAACGATGCCAGGATCCACCGCATGACCGCCGCCACGCATGTTCTTCTGCTGTCGATCCCCGGGCTGCGAGCGGAGGATCTGCCGCGGATGCCGGTGCTCGCCGGCATGGCCGCAAACGGCCGGTCGATTCCGCTCGCGGCCGGCTTTCCTGCCCTCACCTGCCCGGTGCAGGCCACGCTCACGACGGGCGTCCCCCCCGCCGCGCACGGCATCGTCGCCAACGGGCTCTTCGACCGCGGCACAAACCACCTCGAGATGTGGATCAGCCCCGACTCGATCCACCGCGCACCGCGACTCTGGGACCAGCTGAAGAAGGCCCGGCCGGGGCTCCGCACGGCCGCGTGGTTCATGCTCCAGTCGAAGCACGCCACCGCCGATCTCGTCTGCCTCCCGGCGCCGAAACACAACCCCGACGGCACCGAGACGATGTGGTGCCACACAAATCCCGAACCGCTCTACGCCGCGCTGCGGGAGAACCTCGGCGAGTTTCCGCTCCACAAGTTCTGGGGGCCGGTGGCGGGCATCGAGTCGTCCCGTTGGATCGCGAGGAGTTTCGTCGAGGCCTCGCGGGAGTCCCCGCCCCAGTTTGCGTGCGTCTATCTGCCGCACCTCGACTACGCCGCCCAACGCACCGGCCCGGACAGTCCGCAGGCCCATGCGGCCTGCGGCGAACTCGACGCCGAGATCGGGGCGCTCGTCGAGGATTTCGGCAGAATCGTCGGCCGAAACAATCTGATCGTGATGGCGGTGGGGGAATACCGGATCCGTCCCGTGACCCATGCGATCCACCCCAACCGCATCCTGCGCGAGGCGGGCCTGCTCGCCGTCCGTGACACCGCCGAGGGGGAGCTGCTCGATTTCACCGCGAGCCGGGCTTGGGCGCTCGCCGACCACCAGATCAGCCACGTCTATCTCCGCGATCCGGGTGACGATCGGCTCGTCGCCGACGTGGCGAGGGTTTTTCAGGGCAGGGCGGGCGTCGGCCGTGTTCTGACGGGTGACGACCTCGTCACCGCCGGACTCGTGCCACGATCGCAGCCCGCTCCGGCGAATCGCTGCGGCGACGTCGTGGTCGAGAGCACGCTCGACTCCTGGCAGACCTACTTTTACTGGCTGGACGACGCGAGGGCCCCGAGCTTCGCCCGCACGATCGACATCCACCGCAAGCCCGGCTACGACCCGCTGGAGCTCCACATCGATCGTCTGCAGCTCCCGAAGATCGCGATCCCGCTCGAACCCTCACTCGTGAAGGGCTCCCACGGCGCGGTCGATCCGGCAGACTCCCACGAGACGGTCGTCATCGTGTCGCGTCCCGACGTCACCGCCGCCCCGACGCTCGCGATGCCCGACATGGCGGGAATCATCACGAACCTCTTCGGCGTGGCGTGAGTCCGGCTCCCCGCGAGGCTCACACCCAGGCGGGTGGAGGCTGGATCTCGTCGGCCGCACGGTGCCCGCAGTCCTTGCGGCCAGAGCCCTCCAGACGGCTGATCACACGGACGGTCATGTCGGCGTCGCAGACGATCTGGCAGGAGAGTCGCAGGCCCGGCGTCGTGATTCCCTTCGCCGCCAGCACGTCCTTCTCGGCCTGGGTCATCCTCGCCGGCTCCCCCGCGACAAACTCGACGCGGCAGGTGGTGCAGCGGGCCACGCCACCGCAGGCGTGCAACTGATCGACACCGCACTCGTCAACGAGCGCGTTGACCAGCCGCTTGGCGGCGGGCACCTCGAACGAACCCTTTCCTTCGACCGTCAGCAGGGGCATCGGAAGATCCTTTTCATTGGTTGTCGGGGGGCGTCAGGGGCAGGTGTGCGTCGGTTGGCCCCGGGATCACTTCTTCGGCTGTTTGTCGTCGAGATTCGCGACGAGGTCTTCCGGTGTGAGGGGAGTTCGCACCCCGTCGGCCGGCACGTCGAGACCGGTCGTCCACACCAACGCGTTGAGCATCATCGTCCGGAAGTTCTCCTCGGCCCAGTTCTCATGGAAGTGGGCGCCGGTGCAGCCGAAACCGCGGCCACCCGTGGGCCGCTCATAGGCCCAGGCCAGCGTCTCGCGGGCGCCCTTCGCGGCCCGCACGGTCGGGTTGTTGCTGTGGGGGCCGTCGGGCCGTTCACGGGTCTCGTCGGGCGGGACGGCCGTGAGAATCATCGTCAGGCCGGTGGGCGGATCGCGAAACCGCATGTGGTAATACCACTCGTCCTGGATCTCGAAGGGCTTCACGCCGCTGGTGATGGGATGACCCTCGGCGAGCTGCGTCTGGGCGAGTTTCCAGTGCGGGTTGACCGACCAGCCGGCCTCGAAATAGCCCCCGGTCCAGTCGAGGAACTCGGGCCCGCCCTTCTCCTTCGGCACCTCGACGGCGTAGTGCAGGCAGGCGATGCCGACGCCCCGTTTCGCCAGCGCGTCGATCTGGGCGAGTCGGTTGCTCTGGATCACGGGGTGGCCGCCGCCGCCGTCCGAGAAAAAGAAGATCGCATCGGCGTTGTCAAACGCCGTCGGATCGCCGGGCCAACCCCCCTCGTAGACTTCGGAAACGATCTGGGGAAACGACGCATCGAGGCACTTCTTGAGCAGCATCGCGCCCGCACGGAACTCGTGTTGGCCCGGGGCGTGGCTCGCCTGACCGGCCACGAGGACGAGCTTCTTGAGGCCCGAGGTCAGTTTTTTCCGCGCGAGGCGGATGTCCTTGAACTCCACCTTCATGGGCGGGCCGGCATGCAACTGCAGGGCGAGCACGCCCTGCGTCGCCCGCTTGCCGGCCTCTTCATCGACCGTCTCCGACATCAGTTGGCCGTTGATGAAGTGCCGGAGGCGGGGGCCCTGCGCCACGATGCGAAACTCATTCCACTCCCCGGGCTTGATGAACTTCTCCAGGTTCTTCCCGATCGGTTCACCGGCCTTTTTCCCGCCGTCGGCGGCGATCGTGATCCGCTCGCCCCGATTGGCGAGGATGCCCCGCCCCTTTTCCTCGTAGAGGATTCCCGAATACGTCGGTCCCGACTCGAAGTCGCCCTGGTAGCCCCCCACCACGAAGTCGCCAAGATCCTTGCTGCGGTATTGGACGCCGCTGTTGCCCCCCGTGAGGCGATACTTGAATGTCAGCTCGAAGTCATCGACGAGCCCCCCTCGCCAGATGAGGAACGTGTTGCCGTTGGTCGGCTTCTCGGCGGTGGTTTCACCCACGATCGTGCCGTTCTCGACCCGCCAGAAACCGGGCTTCCCCTCCCAACCGTCCAGTGACTTCCCATCGAAGATCTTGACGCCCACCGGATCGGCGGCGGAGGCCCCGCTCGCGGGCCAGCCCGGGACGAAGAAAGCGGCCAGGCAGAGAAGCCAACGGGCTCGGGGCCTACGGCCCGGCATGGTGGGGGCGGAATGGTTCACGGCAAGTCCTCAGGAGACCGGGATTTCGGCGGAACGAACCGCCTGCGGTTCCGAAGTATGCCACGAATGGGGCGGTTCTGGAACCAACCGGTTTCAGAGCGAGGGGGTGCTGACGGACCGCTGCAGCCTGTTCGCGGTGACGGACTCGCGGGTCAGGCCGAGCATGTCGAGGAGGGCGTCGATCCCCACGACCCGCACCCCGAACTGTCTGGCAGCCTCGACGCTGCGTCGCTGCCGCCGGGCCTCCTCCTCGAAGGCCTCCACCTCTTTTTCGCCGGCCCGGGCCGGGGGCTTGCCGCCATCGACGACCATCGCGGTCGTGGTTGAAACCGCCTGGGCGACTCGGGCCCCGGACCGCTTGACGATTTCGATCAGCCGTTCGTTGTCGGCCCCGCCGCCGTTGTCGAGGTTCACGTATCCGACGATCACCACCTCCGGTGCGGTGCCAGCCGCCCAGAGGCTGGTGGCCACGCCGTCGCCCGCCAGGATGGGCGAGCGGATCGAGTCGCGACGGATCGCGGCGCGGACCAGAGACGGCCCCTCGATGTCGGTCACTTCGACCGTCCCCTTGCGATCTCCGATCTGCGGACGCGTGTCGTCCGGCGGAAACACGTGCAGCACCATGCCCGGACGGATGCCCTGGGTGGACGCGCACGAGACGAGCACGCTCCGCGTGGGCTCGTCAACCGAGAGGATCCGGCCGTCGAGGCCATCGACGCGATTGTCCTTGGGCGTGGCCGCGAGCACCGTCTCCTGCAGTTGCGGATCGGCGACCCGCAGCGCGGAGAGAATCTTGTTTTGTTCGGTGATCGCCTTGGCCCGGTCACGCAGTTCGGCGTAGATCACGCCGAGCTTGTCTTCGGCCTGGTCCTTCGCGTTGAAGTCTTTCTGCCGGGCGGTGGAAAGATACTGCCCGCCGTCGGCGATCCTCGCGATCAGCAGGTCGAGCCGGTTGGCCTTCTGCTCCGCGGCCTGCTTCTCGTCGAAGAGTTTCTTCTGCTCGCCCTCGTGGCCGGCCCACTGCGAGTCGAAGGCCTTCTTGGCGTCGTCCTGCTCCTGCTTGGCCGCCTTCACCTCCGCGGCGGCGGCCTTTTCCGTCTCCGCGGCCTTCTCACGGGATTCGGTCGCGGCAAGTTCCGCTTCCTTCGTCTTGCCGATCGCGGACTGGACCGACTCGTCCTTGGACCGCATCTGGCCCCTGAGCCATCCGACCAGTTTGTTGTACGACTTCGGCTCCTCGTTGAAGCCGGCGAACTCTTCGGCGAGAAGCTTGTTGAGATTGTCTTCCGTGGCCTGGGCGGCGGTGCCCTCGGGCTCGCCGATCACCTGCCGAAACTTCTCCAGTTCCTGCTGCGCCGAGAGCAGTTCGGCCTGCCTTTCGGAGGCCGACTTTTCGGCGATCTGGGCCTTGGACTGCTCGTCCATCCGCTGCTTGAACATGAAGTACGTGGCGAACGTCAGGACGAACGTCAGCAGCACGAACACGATGAGTGCGATGCTGAGCCGGTAGACCGTGGGGTTTGTCGCCATGATTGGTGTTCCTCTTGAATCGACGTCTCATCGGAACCGGGGCGGCCGCAGAATCACACGATGTCACTCTGTAGGGGTCGTAGCGGCGGGGAATCCGGGGCTGTGGGCCAGAGGTCCGACCACGCCACCGGCCGCCCGGCCCCGGCCGCCTCGCGTGCGAGCAGGGCCACCATGGTGCTCCGGCAGAGCATCGCAAGGTCGTCGATCCGCGCCCCCGACCTCAACGAGCGGACGAGCGCGGCCATGCAGGCGGCATGGCTGTCGGGCAGGCCTCCCGCCGCGGGCAGGGAGCGTCGTCCCGACACGGCATGCGTGCAAAGATCGGCCTCTCCCCGCGTGCCGACCAACCGTTCCACGGTTTCCGTGGTCGTGCCCGCGCGGCGTTCGATGCCGGCGGCGAGCGAGCCACCGTCGCCGAAGACAAGCCGCACGGCGACCGTCGATGATTCGGCGGCCGGGGGGCCCGGAGGGAGGACGAGCGGCGGGGCGACCGGCACGGCGGCGACCGGAGCCACGTCGCCGAACGCCCACAGCAGGCGGTCGATCGCGTGGATGTGGTGTTCGACGACACAGCCCCCCGATGCGTTCGGGTCGCTGATCCAGTTGCGAGCGGCTGCGTCGGCCGGGGACCAGCCCGGGAGCGGCCCGCGGCGCCAGGGAAGGCCGAGTCGGGCCGTCGCCACGCCGCGGACCGGCCGCCCGATGGCGCCGTCGAGCACGCTGCCGATCGTCTGCTTGAGCCGCTCGTCGTGCCGCGAGTGCATTCCGGAGGCGAACGAGAGCCCCCGGCGTCGGGCCTCGGCGCCCAACGCGAGGATCGACCGCGTGCCCGCCGCATCGACGGCCGCGGGCGTCTCGCAGTAGATGTGGCGGCTGGCGGCGACCGCGGCGGCGACGTGCGCGGGCCGCAGGTGCGGCGGCGTGGCCAGAATCACCATGTCGATGTCGGCCGCGATCGTGTCGAATCCGGCGGCCGCGCCGGTGAAGCGGCTGGCAGCGGGGCAGGCGAAGCGGTCGCCGAGCCGTGCCGCGAGGATCTCGACGGACGCGGCAAGGTGGGCGGAGAAGAGATCGCCGACGGCCGTGACCATCACGCCGGGATCGGCGGCGACGGCCTGCAGCGCGGCGCCGGTGCCGCGGCCGCCACAGCCGACGAGACCCACGCGGATCAGGTCGCTTCCGGCCGCGAACACGCCGCCGGCAGGCAGCGAGCCGACCGTGGCGGCGGCCAACGAGCCGCCGAGAAACGAGCGGCGGTTGACCCGCCGGCGAGACACATCAGGCGCCATGCGATCATCTCCAGACATGGGGAAGGACCTTCACCGGAATGCTCTCAACTTAGCAGGCCGTGGCTCAAGTCGCCCGCCGCCGGAGGCGGTGGGCGTCGGCCCGGCTGTCCATGAACGAAGTCATCCATGACCTTTGTCCACCGGATCGCCCGGCGGAAAAGCCGGGGGTTTCCGCGGTCGACGATCCTCGCATCCTGCTCGAGCCGACTTGTTCCACGGTCTGCCGGGATCCCCGGACGTTTCTTCCGGCCGAGCCGCCGGCGACGGCTCAGCGCTGTGACGCGAGCCGCGCCATCGCCTTGACGACCTCCTGCTCGATCGCTTCGGGCGACTGCCCGAATGCCGCCTCGAAATCCCGGCGCCGCTCGGCGACGGAATCCTCGGCGAGCGGGGGTTTGGCGGCCTGCGTCCGCAGGTAGTCGGTGAACTCCTTCTTCCGCGTCTCGACGAGGTGCCTCGTGAGCGACCAGGCGGCGGCGTAGGCGTCGAGGGGTCCTTCGGCGGCGCGGAAGCGGTCGTCGGAAGTGATGATTGCCGCGATGTCACCCGGCCGGTGGGTCGCGAGGAAGTGGTCGAGGCGGGGGCGATTCACGTTGCCGATGCCCCGCCAGCCGCGGGTGTTTTTCAGATCGGGCGTCTCGAAATAGGTGGCGATGCCTTCGCTGACCCAGAGAGGCACCGGGGCGAGGCGGCGGTGCATGCCGCAGTTGAAGGCCATCTGGTGGGTCGCCTCGTGCACGAGCGTGGCGACCAGGCCGGCCGCCGCGGGGCTCGTCAGGATTTCGAGGGCGGTGCCGGGCGAGCCTCGTCCGGCGGGCCGCGGCACCCCGTCGGTGCCTGTGAGGTCGAACGTGGTGACGCGGTTGGTCAGCAGGTTGTAGTAGCCCACCACGCGGTCGCTCGCGGCACCGAGATCACGGCTCGCGTGGGCCTCGTACCTCCGCCGATCGGCGAAGATCACGACCACGAGCGGTCGGGGCGGATCGAACACCTCGAGCCCCGCCTTGCTCCAGAAGTTGCCGAAGGCCTCGTGGAGCCGCTCGAACAGCGCCGCGCACCACCTTGCGTAGTCGCGCGAGGTGTCGAAGCAGACCACGTAGTGCCTGGTGACGAGCACGTCGAAGCCGGCGGGCAGGTCCGCGAGGATCCGCGTCCCGAGTTCCCGGGGTGTCTCCTCGGCGGGGGCGGCGGTGAGCGGCCGCCGTTCGGCGATCGCAGAGGGCTGGAGCAGTTCATACCGCTCGTCGGCGAGTTCCACGAGCAGGCCGCCATCGACCGCCTCGACGAGCACGGCGGCATCGACCGTGCGGCGGCCGTTCGCGGTGCGGACTTCGATCCGTTCCCTCGAAACCGTGGCGTCGTCCGCCGCCGCCCCATGGCCCAACCAGACCGCGATCGCGGCGGCGATCGCGACGCGGAAGCGGGGCAGAGGGGGCATGGGCGGGGGGATCCGAAGCCTTGGCGGGCTGGCCACCGGGGATGCGAGCATGTTTTTGCCGTCGGTGAAAGGTCAGCCGTCGGGTTGACCTTTCGGCCGCCCCGGGGCACCGCTAGTCTCCCACGCCCCCTGGAGGCTGGTCGAGATGAAGCTCTGCAAACCGGGCCGCAAACTGGGCCGCGCTGCCGGCGGCTTGGCCGTGATCGCCGCGGTCGCCTGCTCTCCGCTGCTGTCGGGCTGCAAGACCTGGAAGACGCTGACAACCAGCGAGAAAACGCTCGAAGAACAGCGGAAATACGGGTCCACGGCGGATCAGCGGATCGAGACGCTCGCCGCCGATGCCGCCAAGGCAAAGGCCGGCACCCATGCCGAGAAGGCCGAGTTCACGAGCGGCCAGGTGAAGAGCATGCTGGAGGAGCACGATCCCCGCGTGCGGTGCGTGATCCTGGAGACGGTCGCGGAGTTCGAGACGCCGTCGGCCGTTGCGATCTGCAAGGGGGGCCTTGAAGATCCCGACCCTCGCGTCCGCATGGCGGCCTGCACCGTCTGGCGGACCCGGGGCGGGCCCGAGGCGGTCGAACTGCTCGCCACGCGGTATCGCAGCGATCAGGAAATCGACGTCCGCCTCCGGGCCCTGCGGGAGTTGGGGCAACTCGGCGATCAGCAGGCGATTCCCGTCCTCGCCAAGGCGCTCGAGGATTCCGATCCCGCCGTGCAATACAGGGCCGTGGCGGCCCTCAAGAAGGTGAGCGGCCGAGACCTCGGCGACGACGTCAACAAGTGGCGGGAGTGGGCCGCGGATCCGGCCGGATCGGCGGCTGAATGGTCGGTCGCCGAGGAGTTTCGCAAGCTGTTCTGATCAGCCGGGCCGGCGGTGGAGGCTCCCACCCCCGCGGCGGCCCCTGGGGCTTCACGGCTGCCTGACAGGTGGGGCCGTCTGCGTGGTCGAGGCAAACTGGCCCGACCCGTCGGCTTGTTTCGGCACGGGCAACGTTTCGGGCGGTCGGGCGGTCGATACCCCGAACACACGCCGTGTGATCCCAGCCCCCGACCGCAGTGCGCGATGCCCAACCAAGACGTAACTCCTCGGGCGCCGAACCATTCGGCGTGTGTCCCGTGTTCACCGCCGTGTCGTCGCCGCTGCGTGCTGCCGGTTCTGATCGCAGCCTCGTGCCTGGCGACGTCGTTCGGCTGGCAGGCCTTCGCGGCGCCTCCGACGCGGACCCGCGGGGGATTCTTCGAGGGGTTGCTGAAGAAGGCCGAGCCGACGCCTCCCTTCATCGCCTTGCCGCAGCCGCCGTCGCAGGATGAGGTCGATCGTCAGGCGGCCGAACGGCAGGCCCGCCTGCAGGCCAAGGGGGCGACCAAGACGACGGTGAAACGGGCCGACGCGACCACGGCCAAGCCGGCCTCGCCCGCGAAGAAGCCGACCGTGGCCGACGCGGTCGCCTTCGGCAAGTCGCTGAAGACCGCCGCAGGCAAGGTCATCGAAGACGCCTCGAATCCGGAATACATCCCCCGGCGGCGGCCGATGCCTCAGCCGCCGCAGACCGCCGTCGTGAAGCCGTCGCCGGCGGGCCGCCGCCAGACGCCGCCGCTCGTCGTGACGCGGCTCCAGCCCACCGGCGCGCCTCCCCCCGCCACGCGGCGGTTCGAGCAGCTGCGGCGCCGGATCGCGCAGACACTCGCCACCTACCAGAGACGGCCGCTCAACACGGCGGAGCACACGCCCTGGGAGGTCATGCACGGATTCATCGCGTTTGGCATCCCCACGCAGGTTCGCGTCGGCGGCCCGGCCGGCGATCTGGCGAGCGCGATCGGCTGGTCGAACATGGGCGGCCGCTGCCGCGGGCAGGTGATGCTCGCCGCGGCGGATGATCGGATCGTGGCCCTCAAGGGCGTCGGCGTGCAGGGCCACTCCGCGCAGTATCTCGCGATCCTCGCGCAGTGCCGCGTCGCCGCCAACTCGCCCCTCACCGTCCAGGGCAGGACGTTCACCGTCGCGGACCTGATCGAGGAGGAAAAGCAGGCCTGCAAGTCGAAGACGGAACTCACGTTCGCCCTCATCGCCCTGGC
The DNA here is from genome assembly GCA_005789975.1 of Planctomycetaceae bacterium. The sequence goes on along the minus strand of SXWC01000035.1, from coordinate 6,500 downwards.
GCATTACCTCCCCACCGAAGCGACCTGGGAGAGTCGCAACGGGGAGAAGTGGTCGCTGCCGCGACTCGTCGAGGAGGAGATCGCACAGCCCATCCGCGGGGCGCCGTGCGGCGGCACGCACCGGCTCTTCGGCCTCGCGTACGGTTGCCAGCGGCGGCTGCGGGCCACCGGCCAACTCGACGGCCCCTACCTGCGGGCCGACAGGTATGTTCGCGACTACCAGAACTTCGCCCTCACGAAACTCCAGAATCGCGACGGCTCGTTCAGCACGGAGTGGTTCAAGTATCACGCCGACCGCGAGGACGACATCGACCGCAAGATTCAGACCACGGGCCACATCCTCGAATGGCTCGTCTCCTCGCTCGATCAGGAGCGGCTCTACGAGCCGCGGGTCGTCGCGGCGGCGGAGTATCTCTGCGGCGCGCTGGCCAGCGCGCCCTCGCGGGAGTGGAAGATCGGCCCGCTCGGCCATGCCCTTCACTCGCTGAACATCTACCAGGAAAGGGCCTGGGGCGTGGTGCTGCCGGGCGGCATCGCCGCCTACAATGGCTCGATGAAGGCCTCGGCACCGCCCGCCATGATCGCCGATCGACCGGAGCCGGGCCGCGGCGACGGCGAGGGCACGTCGACTCGTCGATAGGCCCGTCGTCCTTGAACCACGCCCCCCTGCCGCGTAGGCTTCGGCGGCGGGGCCTTCCGTGCGAGCATCCGGCGATCCGGCGGCCCATCCGTCCCGCACCGCGCCTTCACGGCACGCCTGGAGCGGGTTCATGACAGCGGCCGACGTCACCCCCCAACTCGAGCGTCTTCTCGACGCCGCCGTCCGGCTCTTCGAGTCGACGTCGGCCGAGGCGATCCTGCTGCTCGTCGACGAGCGTCTCGACTGGGCGCGGGTGCGACAACTCGCACACTCCGGGCCGGTGCTCGTGGCCGCCGACGACGAGGCCCATCTCGCCGGCGCCTCCGACCACGGCATCAAGCAGGTCACGCTCGACGTTTCGGGCCTGCCGGTTCACGAACGTCTGGCGCAGGCGCTGCTCGAGTGCGTGGCCGCGGAGATCATCGGAGCCGACGCCCAGGTGGTGGCCGTTTACAGCGGCTTCGAGGCCGGCACGGTCGACTCCGTCAGCCTGCTGCGTCTGGAGGAGCATCTCGGCCAACTCACCAGCCGCGACCTGCGGAACCTCGAGACCAAGGTGCCGCTCGAGACGCTCAAACTGGTCGTCGATCTGGCCGTCGAGATCGGCCGCGAGGGCCGTGAAGGCAAGCCGGTCGGCACGCTGTTCGTCGTCGGCGACACGCGAAAGGTGATCCAATCGAGCCACTCCGCCGGCTTCGATCCGGTTCGCGGCTACGGTCGTGCGGAGCGGCGGCTCACCGATCCCCGCGTTCGTGAAGGCATCAAGGAGATCGCCCAGCTCGACGGCGCCTTCGTGATCGGCTCCGACGCCACCGTCGAAGCCGCGGCCCGCTACATCGACGCCTCCGCCGAGAATGTCTCCGTGTCGAAGGGGCTCGGCGCCCGTCACTGGGCCGCCGCGGCCGTCACCCGCCGCACGAAGAGCGTGGCCGTGGCGGTCAGCGAGACGAGCGGCACCGTCCGCATCTTCCAAAACGGCGAGGTGATGCTCCGGATCGAGCCCTTCCGCCGGGCCATGAAGTGGAAAGACTTCGAGTACGAGCCCCCGAGCGGTGACTGACCGCTGCGGTGAGCCCCGGGCGAGGGTGCGGGGTATGCTGACCGCGTCATGATCATCGACGCACCGGCCGCCGAAGCGACGCCCGACCTGCACGGCAAGACCGTGTGGGCGATCGACACGCTGTCACGGGTCTACCAACTCTTCCACGCGCTGCCCGAGATGACGGCGGCCGATGGCACGCCGGTGTCCGTGGTGTTTGGGCTGACCCGCGACCTGCTCGACATCGTCGAGAAAAAGAAGCCTGACTATCTCTTCTGCGCGATGGACCCGCCGGGGCCGACCTTTCGCCACGAGATGTTCGAGGCCTACAAGGCCAACCGGGCCGAGATGCCCGCCGACCTCGTGCCGCAGATTCCGCTCGTGCGCCGGCTGCTCGAGGTGTTCGGCATCCCGTGCCTCGAACTGCCGGGTTACGAGGCCGACGACGTGCTGGCCACGCTGGCCACGCAGACGGTGTCCGCCGGCGGCGACTGCACGATCGCCACGTCCGACAAAGACGCGAGGCAGCTGCTCGGGCCGCACGTGCGACTGCTCAATCTCCGCACCAACAAACCGCTCGGCGTCGATGAACTCAGGGCGGAATGGGGGATCGGGCCCGGTCAGGTCGTCGATTTCCTGTCACTCGTCGGCGACAGCATCGACAACGTGCCGGGCGTTCCGGGGATCGGCCCCAAGATCGCGTCGGAACTGCTGCAGAAATATGGCACGCTCGACACGCTGCTCGCCAACATCGACGCCGTGCAAGGGGCCAAACGCAAGGAAAACCTCGCCGCTCACGGCGACACCGCGCGGGCCGGCCGCCGGCTGATCATGCTGGAGCGGGCGGTGCCGCTGACGATTCCCTGGGCGTCCGGCGCGCTGCATCCGCCCGATTCCGCCGCGCTCGCCGACCTCCTGCGGACGTTCGGCTTCCGGAGCCTCCTCGACCGCGTGGTGCGGGGCGGCGGGGGCAGGGCCTCGTCCGCCGAGCCGGCGGCCCCGGTCGAGGCGGTGAGGGTTCCGGCGGCGAGGGTTCCGGCGGCGAGAACGCTCTTCGACATGTTCGACGCGGAGCCTGCCACGCCCGAGGCCACCCCCCGGCCGCTGCCGCGTCCGATCGCGGTCGAAGAACCGCGCGGGGCGGAGGAGGTCGCCGCCGTCGTCGCCCGCTTGCGGGCCGCCGGACCGCTCACGCTCTGCGTGGTGCGGCCCTCGGGCGGGACGATTCTCGCCCGTCCCCTGGCCGCCACGCTCGCCGCGGGCGACGCATGCGGCTGGTTCGACGCCGCGTCGCTCGCGTCGAATGACGATCTCCGCGGCCTGCTCGCGGACGCCGGCGTTCCCAAGTGGGGGCACGATCTCAAGCGGCAGGAGGTGGCCCTGCGAACGCTCGGCATCCGGCTGGCCGGCGGCTCGTTCGACACGCTGCTCGCCGCCTATCTGCTGGAAGCCGGGGAGCGGAATCTCGGCCTCACCGAGACGGCGATCCGCCACGGTGTCACGATCGACGATCCCGCCGCGGCGGCCGAGGTCGATCATCCGCTCGAGCCCCGGCCGGCGGCCGCGCATTGCCGACTCGTGCAGGAGCTCGCCGCGCGGCTGCCGTCGCTGCTGGAATCGCAGGGGCTCGCCCGGCTGTTCGCGACGGTCGAGATGCCGCTGGCTGCGGTGCTCGCCGACATGGAGGTGCGTGGGGTCCGGATCGATTCCGCGGCGCTTGCCGCCCTGTCCGCCGAATACGCGATCCGGCTCGAGGAGCTCGAGCGCGAGATTCACGCGCTCGCCGGCCGCCCCTTTGCGATCGCGTCGCCGCTGCAACTGCGGACGGTGCTCTTCGACGAGCTTGGTCTGCCGGTGGTGAAGCGGGGCAAGACCGGCCCGAGCACCGACGCGGAGGTGCTCGAGCAGCTCGCCCCGCTCCACCCGCTGCCGGCGAAGCTGCTCGAGCATCGAAAATACGCGAAGCTCAAGAGCACCTACGTCGATGCCCTGCCGGCGCTCGTCGATCCGTCTTCGGGCCGCGTTCACACGTCTTTCAACCAAACGGTGACCGCGACGGGCCGGCTCAGCTCGAGCGACCCGAATCTGCAGAACATCCCCACGCGGACCGCCGAAGGGCAGCAGATCAGGGCCGCTTTCCTGCCCGGCGAGCCCGGCTGGCGGTTCGTGGCCGCCGACTATTCGCAGATCGAGCTGCGGGTCCTGGCGCATCTCTCCGGGGATGCCGCGATGAAGGCGGCGTTTGCGGCGGGCGAGGACATCCACACCCGGACGGCGGCGAGCGTGCATGGGATCGACGCGGCCAGCGTCACGCCCGCGATGCGGCGGGTCGCCAAGGCGGTGAACTTCGGCATTCTGTACGGCCAGTCGGCCTTCGGGCTCGCGCGGGCCCTCGGCATCCCGCAGGCCGACGCGGCGGAGTTCATCGCCGGCTACTTCCGGGTCTTCGAGGGGGCCTCGGCCTTCATGGACGACGCCCTCGACCGCTGCCGACAAGACGGCTCCGTGACCACCATCCTCGGCCGCCGGCGTCGGATCACGGGGGTCCGCGACCGCGGCAAGCGGAGAAATGCCTCGGGCGTGATGTCCCTCACGCTCCCCGAGCGGGAGGCCGTCAACACCGTGGTGCAGGGATCGGCCGCCGATCTGATCAAACTCGCGATGCTGCGGGTCGATGGCCGGCTCCGTGCGGAACGCCGGCGGACCGCCCTGGTGCTCCAGATCCACGACGAACTCCTGCTCGAGGCTCCGGCCGAGGAGGTGGCCGACGTCGAGCGGCTCGTCGTGGAGGAGATGCGGTCGGCGCTCGTCCTCTCGGTCCCGATCGAGGTCTCGGTGCAGGCGGGGGGCACCTGGGCGGAGTGCGAATGACCATGATCGTCGTCGGACTGGTGGGCCGGATTGGCGCGGGGAAGTCGACCGTGGCGCGTTTGTTCGCCGAGCGGGGCGCCACCGTCATCGACGCCGACGCCCTGGCCCACGAGGTGCTCGACGACCCGGTCGTGATCCGCGAGGTCGTGGAACGATTCGGTGCCGGAGTGCTCGACGACGAGGGGCATGTCCACAGGGGGGCGCTCGCCGGACTCGTCTTCGGCCGCGACGGGGCCGGCGAGGATTCGCTTCGCGCGCTCGAGGGCATCGTGCACCCCCGGGTGCGGCGGCGGGTCGCGGAGCGGCTCGCCTCGATTCGCGAACGCCGGGCCGGGGGCGCATCCCCGGAGTTCGTCGTTTTGGACGTGCCACTGCTCGTGCAGGCGGGTTGGGATGACCTCTGCGATCGGCTGGTCATCGTGGATTGTGAAGAGTCTGTGAGGCGGCGGCGTCTGGCCTCGCGGGGTTGGTCGGAGACGCAGGCGATCGCCCGGGACCGTGCCTGGGAGCGGGGTTACAGGCGGCCCGCGACGGCGGCAAATACCAGTTGCGTGGATGCCTCGGGCGATCCTGCTTATACTCGGCTGCAGGTCGGTCGGATCCTCGACGAATGGCGCGGCGCCTGACAGCCGCGGCAGCTCGCGCATCGTCGTCTTTCCGGCCGATTCCCGCCCGGGGTCCAAGTCACCGATCGATGCACCGTGGCCGTGTGGCTCCGCAGCCCGCTGCCAAGGGCCGTGTCGTTGTTGTTTTGACCCTCCCGCTTTCGTTCTCCTTCGACACATCCGAGTCGGTCCCTCCCTCCTTCTTCGCGGTCCCTCGACGCCGCGGCCCCCCGGTGCACCATGATGAACTCCACCCCCAATGCCCCGCGGGACGACGGCGATGACGAACCGCTCTCGCTCGCCGAGGAGATCGCCGCCGAGGTCAAGGAAGGTCTCGACGTCACGGGCCATTACGAGTCGCTGAAGAAGGGCGATACCTTCATCACGAGCCTGCAAAACCTGTCGATGCAGGAACTGGTCGATCTGGCCCGGGCCGAGAACCTGGGAGACGTGACCGGTGCCAAGAAGCAGGATCTCGTGTTCCGGATCCTCAAGGAGCGGGTCAAGCTCAACGGCCTGATGTTCGGCGAGGGCACCCTCGAGATCCTGCCCGACGGCTTCGGATTCCTGCGGAGTGCCGACGCCCACTACCTCTCGTGCCCCGACGACATCTACGTGTCGCCGAGCCAGGTACGCCGCTTCGGTCTCCGCAACGGCATGAGCGTGGCCGGGCAGATCCGCCCGCCGAAGGAGAGCGAGCGGTATTTCGCCCTGCTGCGGGTGGAGGCGATCAATGGCGAGGATCCCGCGAAGCTGACCACCCGCGTGTTCTTCGACGAGCTCACGCCGCTGCATCCCGACGAGCGGATCGTGATGGAGACCACGACCGCGGAGATCGCGACGCGGGTCGTCGACCTGATCGTGCCGATCGGCTTCGGCCAGCGCGGGCTGATCGTGAGCCCGCCGCGTGCGGGCAAGACGATCCTCCTGCAGAAGATGGCCAAGGCGGTGCTCGCCAACTATCCCGAGGCCTACGTCTTCATGCTCCTCATCGACGAGCGGCCGGAGGAGGTCACCGACATGGAACGGCAGGTGAAGGGGCCGTCGTGCGAGGTGATCAGCTCGACCTTCGACGAGAACTCGAGCCGCCACATCCAGGTGGCCGACATGGTGATCGAGAAGGCGAAGCGGCTCGTCGAATACGGCCGTGACGTGGTGATCTTCCTCGACTCCATCACCCGGCTGGCCCGGGCCTGGAACTCGGAGGTGCCCAACTCCGGCAAGATCCTCTCCGGCGGCGTCGATTCCGGCGCCCTGCAGCGGCCCAAGCGTTTCTTCGGCAGCGCGCGCAAGGTGGAGGAGGGGGGGTCGCTGACGATCGTGGCCACGGCGCTGGTCGACACCG
>SXWC01000034.1 GCA_005789975.1 Planctomycetaceae bacterium | reverse complement strand
GCGACGCCCTGGCCGAGCGGCCCTGTGGTGGTCTCGATGCCGGCGGTCATGTGGTGCTCGGGATGGCCCGCGCAGACGCTGTCGAGCTGGCGGAACTTCTTGATCTCGTCGAGTGACACGGCCGCCGCGCCGCACGTGCGGCGGATGCCCGCGAGGTGAATCAACGAATAGAGGAGCATCGACGCGTGGCCGCAGGAGAGCACGAAGCGGTCGCGATTGGGCCACTGGGGATCGGCCGGGTCGTAGCGGAGGAAATCCTTCCAGATGGTGAACGCCACGGGTGCCAGGGCCATCGGCGTGCCGGGATGGCCGCTCTTCGCCGCCTCGACGGCATCCATCGAGAGGGTGCGGATCGTGTCGATCGCGAGGCGATCGAGGTCGATGGCGTGGGGCACGGCGCTGGACATGCAGGCTCCTTGGGGGCGGTGAATGGACGCGGGAAGTGTAGAAGTGGCGGGAAACAGCCGTCAAACACGGCGGTCTTCTCACCCGCGGAACCCCCGGGGCGGAAACAGCGTGACTCCGCCTGGTGCAGTTCCGGCGGAAAAGAACCTCACCGCGAGAGATGGCGGCGGTATTCGGCGTCGAGATCGGCGTAGCTCTGCTTGCAGAGACGGGAGAGCGTGTCGGGATCGGCCGTGCCCGAGTAGACGCGGACAAGATACTCCACGAACGACTCGCGGTACCGACCGCCGCTGCCGTTCATGAAGAAGTCGGCCAGGCCCGCGAACTGACTGTAAAGCTGCGGCAGCCGGTCGTGCGCCTGCAGCTCCCTGCGGCCCAGGCCGCAGAGCTCCGCCAGCGGCATGAAAAAGCCCTCGTCGAGCCGCTCCTTCGCGGCGGGCACCCGGCCCGCGTCGCGGCCGCCCACCGTCCAGCCGAAAGGCGTCGGCTGAATCGTCTCCAGATAGCAGCCCGCCGCCTCGATCACCCAGAAGCCGCACCGCTCGCCCGCGAGCTGTCGGGCCTTCGTGGTGTCGTGCCGTGATTCGGCGAAGAGCTGGTGCGTGGCCTCATGGTGGACCGTGATCGGATCGGGCTCGGCCGTGACGTCGTCCTCGGGACCCTCGCCGCCGGCCGCATCGACGAAAAACCAAATCGTCTTGGTCGGCGTCCAGTAGATGCCGTTGGTCCGGCCGATGAGCGGCTCGAGCGGCTCCAGTTCCGTCCGGTATTGTCCACGGTCTGCGCAGAGGATCGCCGAGTGGGGCGTGTGCGGGGCGACCCGGCCCCTGCCGGCGAGCCGCTTCTCCAGCTCCTTCGGCTCGAAGGCGAAGGCCCCGAAGACCTGCCGCCAGACATCGGCCGTCTCCTCCAACCGCAGGGCGAGCGCCGCCGCGTCTTCGAGGCTCGCGGCGGAGACGATCTCCCAGTGGTCGGAGAGAAACTCGCGGCCGTGCTTGACGTCCCGCGGCGTCGTCGCGTCTTCGGCGGCCGTGATCCAGCGGCCACGATCGAGCCGTTCGCCGTCCCGGTGGCGTACGAGCTTCGCCTTCGGCATCCAGCCGAAGGCCGGGTCGTAGGCCTCTCCCTTGTCGAGCCGCCGCGCGGCCTCGGGCCAAAGCCAGTCGTCACCGCGCCTCACCCAGCCCCCGGCCGCCCGGGCACGTTCATGGTGGGGGTCGTCGCGCAGACAGAGAGAGAGAAGCCGAATCGCCTCGCACGATCGTTGGGGAAGGGGCGAGGCCCGCGGATCGACCGGAGCGGAGAGTTCGGCTCGGGTGGCCGCGCGATCATGTGCCCGGGATGCGGCGACGGCGTGCTCGAAGAGGCCGGCGGCCCGGGCACGGCGGGCTGCGCAGAAATCGTTCCAGACGGTCTCCTCGGCCGGGGTGTCGACCATCGCCGGCTTCTCCAGCCCGGCCGGGATCGACACGACGAGCTGACGTTCGCCTGCGGCGGGGAGATTCCACTCCGTGATCATCTTCGCCAGCTCGGCGTGCCCACCGCTCTCGGCGGTCTTGGCCAGCAAAACGGCCGCCGTGGTGAACGCCTCGTCGAGTTCCGCGAGGCCGGCCGCCGGACGCGCGGCGGGATCGGCGCGGCCGATGGAGGGGATCGCCATCGTCGCGGCACACGCCATGACGACGAGGTCGCGGGCAACGACGACGGACCGCGCCAGCCCCCCATCGCACGGCCACTGCCCATGACAACGCATCACGCCCTCCCGCGGCACGCCGCCGCTCAGGACTCCGCGAAGGCCGAGTCGAACTGCCGGTTGCTCGGGGAGAAGTCGAGGTTCTTGACGAATCGCGCCGCCTCGGCGGCACCATGCTCGCGGTCCATGCCGCAGTCCTCCCACTCCACCGACAAGGGCCCCTCGTAGCCGGCCTGGTTGAGGGCCCGGATGATCTCCTCGAAATCGACGCCGCCGCGTCCCGGCGAGCGGAAGTCCCAGCCCCGGCGGGGATCGCCGAAGTTGATGTGGCTGCCGAGAATGCCGGTGCGGCCGTTCAGGGTCACGATCGCATCCTTCACGTGGACGTGATAGATGCGGTCGTGGAACGAGCGGATGAACTCCACGGAGCTGACGCCCTGCCAGTGGAGGTGGCTGGGGTCGAAGTTGAAGCCGAATTCCTCGCGGCGACCGAGCGCTTCGAGGGCCCTCTGGGCCGTGAAGATGTCGAAGGCGATCTCGGTGGGATGCACCTCCAGCGCGAACCGCACACCGCACTCCGCGAACACGTCGAGAATCGGGTGCCAGCGGTCGGCGAACTCCGCGAAGCCCGCGTCGATCATCGCGTCGCTCACGGGCGGGAACGAATAGAGAAGATGCCAAATCGAGGAGCCGGTGAAGCCGTTCACGACCGACACGCCGAGCTTTTGAGCCGCCCGGGCGGTCCGCTTCATCTCCTCGGCGGCCCGCTTGTTGACGCCCGCCGGGTCGCCGTCACCCCAGACATGCGGCGGCAGGATCGCCTTGTGTCGCTCGTCGATCCGGTCGCAGACGGCCTGACCGACCAAGTGGTTGGAAATCGCGTAGACGGAGAGGTCGTGCCGCTCGAGGGTGTCGCGTTTGGCCCCGCAGTAGCCACTCTCCTCGACCGCGCGGGTGACGTCGAAATGATCGCCCCAGCAGGCGAGTTCGAGACCCTGGTAGCCGAACTCACGGGCCTTGCGGGCAAGGTCTTCCAGCGGCAGATCGGCCCACTGGCCGGTGAAGAGGGTGACGGGACGGGGCATGCGACGTGGCTCCGTGACGGTGTGCGAACGGTTCCCTGAACACCCCGCGATTGTGCCAGATTCACCCCGCAGGGCAACACCCGCTTGTCACTGGCGGATGACGCGGCGAAGCAACCACCAGCCCCAGAGCGTGATCAGCACGTTGCCCATCCAGACCGCCACGGGCGGAACGGAACCCCGCTTCGCCTGATCGACGCCGAGCATGAAGATCGGATAGTAGACGAAGAGGATCGGCAGGAAGCAGAGAAAGAAGCTCGTGAGAAAGTCCGCGTTGCGCATGCGGATCGCCATCGGCGCACCGACCAGCAGGAAGCAGAGGCAGCTGAAGCCGTTGGCCCACCGCCGCCAGGGCTCCATGATGATCCGGTTGAGCCGGTTCCTTTCCTGCCGCAGCATTTCCCGCTCATAGGCCGTGTGCACCGGCGCGGTCAGCTCCATCTTTCCGGTAAGGAGGTTCATCGCCGTCTTGCCGGCGGCGAGTTGTTCGATGCCGTCGATCTTCTTCATCTCATCGACGCGGGCCGCCGTGAACTGGGCCATCGCAATCTCCGAGGGGCTCGTCGATGTCGAGCTCTTGCGGCTGACGGTGTCGAGGGGCACCTCGCGGACGATCGAATCCGGAAACGAGGCGGTGTAGTCGCCCATGTGGAGCGTGCCGTCGCGGAAGGTGACGACCAGCGTGCCTTTGGCCGCATCGGCGGTGAGTTCGGCCTCGGCCGCCGAGACCGTGGCCGGCGGCCCGTTGGTGCTCGACTGGAAGGTGAGCGTGGGGCGGATCAACCGCTTTCCATCGACCGCCTTGACGTTGATCGAGATCTGCGGGGTGCTGTAGGACCGCTGCTGCCGGAGCCGGCCATAAATGATCTGCTCGACGCTGCTGACCACGACCTGCCGGACACCGTCGCGGCCCCAGGAGACGGCGACGTCGTTGAGCCAGACCGACACGAAACTCACCACCAGCGCGAGCGCCGCCGCCGGCCAGATGATCGCCACCGGCGAGATGCCCGCCGCCTTCAGTGCGATCACCTCGTTGGAGGCCGACATCCGGCCGAAGACGCTGGCCACCGCGAAGAGCATGGTGCCCGGCACGGCGAACCGCATCGCCTCGGGGAGGACGTAGGGGACCAGCATCAGGATCTGGATGAGGCCGAGCCCCTGCTGCTGGGCCTCGCGGACCAGGCCGACGACCAGCATGAAGAGCGTGAGCGCCGTCAGCGCCACCAGGAACACCTGGAGCAACTCCCAGAGCACGTATCGCGAGATGATCTTCATGACCGCGGGAGTGTAGCGGCCGCCGTGCGGCCGGCGGCAGGCCGATTTGGGCCGCTGATCACCGCAGTCGCGGGGCTCGGCCTCAAGCCGCCGCTCGCCGGTGGGCGATCTCGGGGAACGCCTCGCTGAAGGCGTGGCCGGTCTTGGAGCGGATCCCGAGCCACGTCAGGAGCCGCCGCCGGCAGGCCCGGAAGGGTATCGCCACGCAGCGGTGCGCGCGGATCCACCAGGGCCGCATCCGCTGCATGTCGTCCAGACTCAGGCCGACCTGGTCGGGGCGGTGCTTCACGCGATGCTTGAGCAGGTGGTAGCTGTCGCACCGCTGAAGGAGCCGGAGCACCCCACCCAACACGATCGCCGCGACGCGGCTCGTCGGGGAGAGGCCGAACGAGATCTGGTAGTCGATCAGATGGGGGCGGCCGGCATCGTCGACGAGGATGTTCTCCCGCTTGTGGAGATCGACATGGGCCACGCCGCGGCAATGGGCCTCCGCGAGGATCGCCTCCAGCCGCGGGAAGAACCAGTCGTCGACCTGCTCGCCCTCGGCGAGCGCGTGGCCGTCGATCCATTGATGGGCGACGGCCGTCGGGAGCGATCGTCCGGCGACGAGCACGTCACCGAGCGGGACGGGAGTGCCCTCGATGCCGGCGAGACGGTCCATGAACCACCGCTCGCGGGCGGCGAGCAACCGTCCCAACCAGCCCATCGGCAGCACCGAGATCGCCTGCGTGCGGTTGAACTTGCACTTCGCGGTGCGGGTTGCCGAACGGTAGATCGCCGTCGCGGCCCACGAGTCATGCTTGAGCGTCTCGACGTGACGGTAGGTCTCGCCGCCGAGTTCGATCGCCTGCGGCGGCTCGGCCCGGCCAAGCGCGCGAAACATGGCGGGCCGGGGACGGGACGCCAGCGATTCGGATGGCGTCTGCAAGACCGCTGCTGATCCCATGGGGCATCCCCGAGCAATGACGAAGGCCTGATCGACCTCCCTGGCGATCGACGTCGTGCGTTCGGGCACTGAAGACGTTTTGCCGGACGAGCGGCCGGCGGTCGTCGACTGGGCAAACCGTGCCACGGGCTCTGGCAGACCTTGACGACTGCGGGGTGGCTGCCGGGATTCAGCCGCGGGCCGTGTCGTCGCCCCGAGCGGCCTCGATCGACCGGCGATAGACGGCAAGGGCGTCGGCCGCCCCCCGGAGCGCCGCGGACAAGTCGTTCGCCGTGATCCGCGACCGCGCCCCCGCTACGGCGACGAGAAGTTTTTCGCGCTCCCGGGGCGAGAGGCCGTCGGCGGCCGTTTCCACACTCGCCACGATGCCCTCGACGAGATCCGCCGACGGGGTGCAGTCGTACGTGCGGTAGGGGCCGCTGCCGAGTCTCGCGCCCACAGGCAGCACGCGGACCGGGCCGGTGGACGTGGGGAAAAAGGAGAGAACCGCCGACAGCAGGCAACTGATGAAGAGCACGACCATCGTGATCGAGATGACGCAGGCCAGCGGGAACGCCAGATCGCCCAGCAGGCCGCCGACGCCGCCGTCCTTTGCCATCAGCCCGCTCCACGGGTTGAAGACCAGCGCCATCAGCAGGCCGGCAGCCGCTCCGGCAAGCAGCCTCACGGGAATGGGCTGAGGCGTCGGGGTCGCCGTCTCGTCGGTGAGGGGCCAGGGGGGATCGCCCGGCGAGGTGTGCGACTCCTCCTTCTCGCCGGCCCGCACGACGATCACGGTGACATTGTCGGGCGCGCCGCGGACGAGCGTCAGCCCCACCAGCGCGGCCGCCGCGGCGTCGGGGGGAAGGCCGCCGGCGATCAGGCCGATCTCCGCGTCGGCCACCTGTCCGGAGAGGCCGTCTGTGCAGAGCACGAACACGTCGCCGGCTTGCACCGCAAACGGCCCCTCGACATCGACGTCGATCCTGAGCTGGGGACCGACCGATCGCGTGATGATGTTCTTTGGCACGGGCTCATCGACGCCGGGCGTTCGCTGGCCCGCGAGTTCCCATGACAACGAGTGGTCGCGGGACAACTGGTCGATGCTGCCGCCGCGGATGCGATAGGCGCGGCTGTCACCGACGTGGCCGACGATCGCACCGCGCGGCACCAGGGCCAGCGCGGTGCAGGTGGTGCCCATGCCCTTGAGGTCGGCCGCGTTTTCGCCGCGCTCGTGGATCACGGCGTGGGCCTGCCGGATGGAGGCGTCGAGGGCCCGGGGCGGCGACCGGGCCGCAAGTTTCTCGTAGACGAGCGGCACGTGCTCGACCGCCATGGCGCTGGCCAGCTCGCCGGCCGCATGCGCTCCCATGCCATCGGCCACGACGAACAGCCAGCCCCGGCGCCGGTATTGCTCGCCGCTCAACGGGGTGAGCACCGCCTTGGAATCCTGGTTGCTCGCCCGGCGCCGACCGATGTCGGTGAGTTCGCAGTAGTCGAGGCTCGTGTCTGAACCCACGCTTCAGGCCCCGGACCATGGATGGAGAAAAAGGCCGGAACTCGGCACGCCCAGAGTCTAGCCGGGCTGCGGGGACGTCGCGACTTGGACAGTCTGGGGCAAGTGGCGGAAGACCCGCTGGTCTGGCGGCGGGCGAGGGCGGTGCCTATGGTCCGCGGCATGGAACAGGCCTTCTTGAACGCGTGGCTCCCGGGTTGCCGTCGTCAGGCGGCGGTCCTCGCGGCCGCGGTGATCACCGCCGTCGCGGCCTCGGGCTGCGTTCAGCGGCGCATGACGATCCGCAGCAACCCGCCCGGTGCGCTGGTCTACGTGGACGACTACCAGATCGGCACGACGCCGGTCTCGCACGACTTCGTCTACTACGGCACCCGGAAGATTCGCCTCGTGAAGGACGGTTACGAGACGCTCACCGTGCGGCAGCCTTTCCCGATGCCGTGGTACGAGATTTTCCCGCTCGACTTCGTCACCGAGAATCTGATTCCCTGGGAGATCCGCGACGAGCGGGCGGTCGAGCTCGCCATGCAGCCGGCCGCTTCGACCCCTCCGGAACTGGTGGTCGCGCGGGCGGAGCAGGTGCGGCTCGCAGCCGGGAGTCTGCCACCCGTCGCCGCCCGGTCGATCCCGCAGCAGATCCCGGCATCGCCGCCGCCGCTGCCCTCCGCTCCGCCGCCGCTGCCCGTGCCGAGCCAGCAGCCGCTCGTCCTGCCGCCGCCGCAGCCGCTGCAGGGATTGCAGCCGCCGCGGCAGAATGCGCCGTCGCAAGGCATTCCCTCGCTGGGCATGCCATAATCCCGGCATGTCGAGTGCCCCTCCCGCCGATCGCCCCTCCGACCGCGCGTCCGTCGAGTCGCTGAAGCTCGAGAGGCTGCGCGCCCTGCTCCGGGAGATCCTCCCGCACAACGCCTTCTATGCCAGGAAGCTGGCCCGGGTGGCCGACGCCGCGCGGATCAAGTCGCTCGACGACCTTGCCGACTGGCCGTTCACCTACAAGGACGAACTGGTCGAGACCGCGGCGACGCTCGGCCGTCCGGCCAACCTCACCTGGGAGCCGGCCCGGTATGTCCGCTACCACCAGACGAGCGGCACGCACGGCAGGCCGCTGCCCGTGCTCGACACCGCCGCCGACTGGGCGTGGTGGATGGATTGCTGGCGGACCATCCTCGACCGCGGCGGCGTGACCGCCGGCGATCGCCTGCTGGTGGCCTCGTCGTTCGGACCCTACGCGGGCTTCTGGAGCGGCTTCGACGGGGCGCTCGCCCGGGGCGTGATGGCGATCCCGACCGGCGGACTCACGAGTCTTGCGAGGCTCGACCTGATCCGCAGCCTGGGGGCGACGGTGCTGCTGGCGACGCCGAGCTACGCGCTTCATCTCGCCGAGGTGGCCGCCGACAACAAGATCGACACGACGGGGCTCGGCATCCGCCTGGTGATCGTGGCCGGCGAGCCGGGGGGATCGGTCCGAACGAGCCGGGGTCGGATTGCCGCGGCCTGGTCCGCCGACGTGCTCGACCACGCCGGCGCCACCGAGGTGGGGCCCTGGGGCGTGGGCGACCCGCACGGCGACGGTCTCGACGTGATCGAGGAGTGGTTTCACCCCGAGTTCCTCGCGCTGGCGACCGGCAGCCCGGCGGCGGCGGGTGAACTCGCCGAACTCGTGCTCACCACGCTCGGCCGCAGCGGGGCCCCGGTCATCCGCTATCGCACGGGCGACATCGTGCGGCCGACCTGGGCCGCCCCCGGCGACGTGGCCGCCGGTGCCTGCCCGTGGGTTCGGCTCGACGGCGGCATCCTCGGGCGGACCGACGACATGCTGGTGGTCCGCGGCGTCAATGTCTTCCCGCACGCGATCGACGAGATCGTTCGCGGTTTTCCCGAGGTGGTCGAGCAT
The DNA here is from genome assembly GCA_005789975.1 of Planctomycetaceae bacterium. The sequence goes on along the minus strand of SXWC01000034.1, from coordinate 1,315 downwards.
CAGCTCACCGTGTCGACGCGGGAGAGCCTCGACCAGTTGTCGCTCGCCATCGAGGACCGCCTCGCCGATCCGGCCCGCGTGGCCCGCGAACTGCAGGTGCGTCTCGGCCTCCGGGTGGACGTGACGACGGTGCCGATCGGCAGCCTGCCCCGCTTCGAGGGGAAGGGGCGTAGGATCGTCGATCTCCGCCAGCGCTCCCGAGGTGAAGCATGAACCCGACCGTGCCCACGTCCATCCGTCGGATCGGTGACCCGCGATCCCCGCCCGCCATCGAGATCGTCTGGAGCGACGGCACCACGGCCGCCTACACCCCACGGCTCCTTCGCGATGCCTGCCCGTGCGCGACGTGCCGCGAGCAGCGTGCCGTCAAGGCGCCGCCGCCGCTGCTCCCGGTGCTCGCGCCCGCGGAAGTCGCTCCGCTCGGGATCGTCGGCATGCAGCCGGTCGGCCAATATGCCTATTCAATCGAGTTTTCCGACGGCCACTCCAGCGGCATCTACACGCTCGAGTATCTCCGCGAGCTCGCCTGACAGCCGCCGCCGCGGCCGGCCGTGAACGGGACCCTCGCGGGTCAACCAGCCGGCTGCGCTCCCAGTCCACAGGCCGCGGCGTTGATCACGGCGGCGATCCGGACCGCGTCGTGACACGCGTCCTCGCTGGCTCCCAGGTGGAGCAGGCTCGACTCGTGGTTCTTGATGCAGAGCTCGCAGCCGGCGAGGGCGGCGCAGCCGAGGCTCATGAGCTCGAAGTCGAGCTTCCCCGTGGCGGGCTGGGCCATGCGGCTCATCCGCAGGCGGGGCGGGCGGGCCTCGTAGCTTTCCTTGCCGAGCATGTGCCGAAACCGGTAGTAGACGGTGTTCATCGCCATCAGGCCCGCGGCGGCCAGGGCGTCGGCAATGACCGCTGCGGCCGCACCGCCCAATCCCGCACGGATGTCGGACTCCAGGGCGTCGGCGAGGGGCTTCGATCGCACGAAGTGGGCCGCGGCCAGCGCCGTTCCCAGGGCCTGGGCCGGCTGGAGGCTTTCGCCGGTGAGCACAGCCGACAGGTTGAGGCGAATGTCCTTGAGTTCGTCGGGAAGGGTGTCGCGGCAGGCGTCGAGTGCGGGGAGGGAGATGGACATGGGAGAGTGTTCCGGCAGATCGGGGACGAAGCGGGTGAAAGCCACGGGGATTCTAGCCGTTCGTTGATAAACGGCCGGAGGATTGCTACTTTCGGGAGATTTTTTTCCACGCCCGCAGAGCACCCTTTCATGCCCCGCCGAGACGATCTCAAAACCATTCTTCTGATCGGGTCGGGCCCGATCGTCATCGGC
>SXWC01000033.1 GCA_005789975.1 Planctomycetaceae bacterium | reverse complement strand
GCCGGATCGCCTCGTGGGCCTCCTGGGCGCTCTCGTTGGAGCTGGAATACGACCGCGGCTTCTCCGGGACGTAGGCGTTTCCGTGACGCTTCTGCAGGTAGCCGCGGGCCATCTCGATCGCCTCCCGGGAGAGGTTGGTCGAGTCGGTTCGCATGTAGGTGATCAGGCCCACCCGTCCCTCGTTGGGCAGGTCGATGCCCTCATAAAGCTGCGGGGCGATCCGCATCGTGCGGTCGGTCGACATGCCGAGCTTGCTGCTGGCGGCCTGCTGGAGCGTGCTGGTGATGAAGGGGGGGTAGGGCCTCGACCGGGTCCGTGTGACGTCGATCGACTCGACGGTGTAGCGGGCCTTCGGGTCGGGGCGGCCGGTGAGGCGGATCGTGTTTTTGCCGCGGCCCTTGGCCGAGTCGTCAGTCTCACGGGCGATCACGATGTCGAGCAGACCTGCCGCCTCGGCCGCGGACCGGACCGCTCCGGACAGATCGACCGTCGAGGTGTTTTCCGCCTCCACCTTGAAAGCCTTGCCGCCGACCTCGACGAGGTCGCAGGCGAGCCCACGATGGTCGGCGAGCCATGCCATCCGGTCGCGAACGAGAGGCGGACGGCCCCGCTCGTCACGGCGGGCCATGAAGCTGGTCCATTGCTCGTGAAGCGCGCCCGCACCGACGTCGAACGTCATGCAGGCCGAGATCTCCCAGGATTCCGAAGGAGTGAAGGCCCGGATCTCCTGTTCCCGATCGACCACGATCCGCGTGGCCACGCTCTGCACGCGGCCGGCGCTCAGGCCGCCGGCCACCTTCTTCCAGAGAATGGGCGACACCCTGTAGCCCACGATCCGATCGACGATCCGCCGGGCCTGCTGGGCCTCGACCCGGGGCATGTTGATGGCCCGGGGCGACTGAAAGGCCCGCTGAACCTCCGATTTCGTGATCGCATCGAACGTCACCCGCTTGGCGTACGTCGGGTCCACCCCGAGCACCTGCGTGAGGTGCCAGGCGATCGCCTCCCCCTCGCGATCCAAGTCGGTCGCGAACCAGATGTCGCTGGCGACCTTCGCCAAACGGCGGAGTTCGGTGACGGTCTTGGTCTTATCGCTGTCGATCTCGTAGGTGGGGGCGAAATCGTGTTCGAGATCGACGCCCGGAACCGGCTCCTTCCGGCCCTTGGCCGACTTGCTGGGGAGGTCGCGGATGTGGCCGATCGACGCCTTGACCACGAATCCCGGCCCCAGATACTTCTCGATCGTCTTGGCCGTGGTGGGGCTCTCCACGATCACCAGCTGGTAGTCCCCCTTGGGCACGGCGGAGCCCCGGGGGCTGTCCGTTCCCTTGGGGGCGGAGCCGCGGCGCATCGTTGCTCGCTTGGACGTCTTCTTGGCCATGGAGGGGTTCGCAGGGGGGCGGCGGAAGCGGTTTATGGTGACGCGAAGGGCACATCGGGATTGGCGCAGGAAGCCCCAGCGCTACAATCGGCGACCTGTTGCCGCTCGTTCCGCGGCCTCCCAGCGTTACCCTCCGCGCTCTTTCCTTGTCAAGCCTCGGCGGTTTCGCCGTCAGGCAAACAGCCCAAGGCGGTGCCATGGCCGGCTCATTCGGAATCTTTCGCCAGTACGAAAAACTCGCACTGGCTGGTCTGGCGATCATGGCGATGCTCGCCTTTTTCGTGCTGCCCCCGATCCTGCAGATGGGGGCCGGGGCGGGCGGCGCCGATCCGATGGCGGTCGCATGGAAGGGGGGCGGGCTCCGTGAAAGCGGTCTGCAGCGGGCCGTCATCATGCGCAAGGTGATGAATCAGTTTCTCGTCGAGACGATGGCCGCGGCCGGTCAGGATCCGTCGCGGATGAGGCTCGCCGACGACGAAAAGGACGTCGTCGACACGCTCCTGCTGGCAAAGGAGGCCGAGGCGAATGGAATCGTGGTGAGCAACACCGTGATCAATCAGTTTCTCTCGGAGTGGACCAACGACCTCGTCCGGCCCGAACAGTTCGACGAGATCGTGTCGCGGATCGGCGGCCGCATGGGCATCTCGCAGCAGGACGTCTTCGAGTCCCTGCGAACGGTGCTGATGGCCCGGCGCATGGAGACCCTCCTCCTCGGCGGCATCGGTTTCGAGGGCAGCACTCCGGGCATGCGGTGGGACTACTTCCGGCGGCTCGAGCAGGGCGCGACGATCGAGGCCGTGCCGGTGGTGGTGGAAAACTTCGTCGACAAGCTCCCCGAGCCCCCGGAGTCCGCGCTGCGATCCTTCTACGAGACCTACAAGGACGAACTCCCCGAGGCCCGCAGCGCCCAGCCGGGGTTCCGGCAGCCGCACCGGGCGCGATACGACTTCCTCGTCGCCAAACCGGATGTGTTTCGCGAGGAGGAGGAAAAGAAGATCACGGCCGAGCAGATCGAGGCCTTCTACGAGGAACGGAAGGCCGCCCTCTACAAGGTGAAGCCGGCTGAGGCCGCCGATGCGGCTGCCAAGGAGCCGGGTGACGCCAAGAGCGAGGGGACGAAGGCAATCCCGGCCGAGCCGGCGAAAAACGCCGACCCGGCCGAGGCCGGGAAGCCGGCGGAGGGCAAGAAACCGGCGGAGGGCGGAAAGCCGGCCGGTGCCTCGCTGGGCCGCGGGTCGATGCGGCAGGTGGCGTTCCGGCAGCCGGGTGGCGACAAGCCCGCTGCTGAGGCAAAAGCCGCGGAGAAGGAGCCTGCCGCCCCGGCCGAGACCCCGGCTGCCGACAAGCCCGCGGCCGAGTTCGAGCCGCTCGAGAAAGTGCAGGACGACATCCGCAAACGTCTCACCGACGAGGCGGTCGGGAAGCGGATCACGGCGATCTTCGATGCCGCCAAGACCGACGTCGCCAGGTATGGTGAGTCGCTCGCCCTCTGGCAGGTTGCCGGCGAGGGGGCCGGGCCGGTTCCCGTGGCGCCCGACGTCAAGAAGATGGCCGAGGTGCAGGGGCTCGAAGGCGGCCGGTCCGACCTGGTCAACGCGACGCAGGCCTTCGCCGCAGGCGGCATCGGCGGGAGCTTCGAGTTCGCGATGTCGCGCGAGTTCGGCGTGCGGCAGCAGCGCTGGATCGACATGATCTTCGGACCTGGGGCCCCGATGCTGCAGGCGGTGACGTCCCGCGACATCGAGGGCAACCGCTACCTCTCCTGGAAGACCGAAGACCAGCCCGAGTTCACCCCGTCGTTTCAGTCGGCCCGGGAGGACGTGCTCCGCGCCTGGCGGATCGTCGAGGCCCGTCCGCTGGCGCGGAAGGCGGCGGAGGAGATCGCCGCGGAGGCCGGGAGCGGCACGTCGCTGGAAGACGTGGCCAAGGCCCGTGGTTCGATCGACGTCGAGAAGGTCGGCCCGTTCACCTGGCTGACGCGGGGCACCGCGCCGTTCGGCTCGGCGCCCGTGCTCTCCCAGCCCGACGGCCTGGCGATGCCGGGCGAGGAGATCATGAAGACGGTGTTCGGGCTCGAGACCGGCCGGACGGCGGTCGCCTTCAACGAGCCGAAGACGGTCTGCTACGCGATCCGCCTGGTGGCATTCGAGCCCGGGCAGGCCGATCTCGAGGCGCTCTTCCTGGCCGCCTCGCAGGATCCGCGTCGCCTCGCGGCGGTGGCCGAAGACGACACCCGCGAGGTCTACGATCGATGGATGAAGGCGATCGAGGAGCGGCATGCCGTCTCCTGGAAGCGCGAGCCCCGCGGTCCCGAGTTGCGGTGAGTCGCCCCGGGGCCGGGCCTCACGGCCCCGGCGGCTCCGACGGTCAGCGGCGCGGCTTGAGCACGACCGTCGCCAGGGGCGGGAGCGTGAGCGTGACGGAGAAGTCGCGGCCGTGATGCGGCCGCGGCTCCGCCTCGAGGGCGCCGGCGTTGCCGAGGTTGCCCCCCCCGTACCAGGCCGAATCGCTGTTGAAGACCTCGTCGTAGGTGCCGCCGTGCGGCACGCCGAGTCGGTAGCCTTCGCGGGGCACCGGCGTGAAGTTCGAGCAGGCGACCACGAAGTCGGCGGGGTCCTTCGCCTTGCGCATGAAGGAGAGCACGCTGTCCTGCCAGTTGTGGCAGTCGATCCACTCGAAGCCACGGCCGTCGAAGTCGAGTTCGTGGAGCGACCGCTCCCGTCGCACGAGCGCGTTGAGGTCGGCGAGTGACCGGGCGAGGCCCTTGTGCTTCTCCCATTGCACGAGGTGCCATTGCAGGCTCGTGTCGAAATCCCACTCCGACCACTGTCCGAACTCGCTCCCCATGAAGAGGAGCTTCTTGCCCGGGTGGCACCACATGTAGGCGTAGAGGAGGCGGAGATTGGCGAACTTCTGCCAGGTGTCGCCCGGCATCTGCCCGATCATCGATCCCTTCCCGTGGACCACCTCGTCGTGCGAGAAGGGGAGGACGAAGTTCTCGTGGAAGGCGTAGATCAGGCTGAAGGTGAGCTCGTCGTGGTGGTACTTGCGGTGGATCGGATCGTGCCGCATGTAGCGGAGCGTGTCGTTCATCCAGCCCATGTTCCCCTTGAGGCTGAAGCCGAGGCCGCCGCAGTACGTCGGCCGCGACACCGCCGGCCAGGCGGTCGAGTCCTCGGCGATCGTCAGCACGCCGGGATGGTGGCGGTGGACCTCGACGTTGAACGTCTTGAGGAGGTCGATCGCCTCGAGGTTCTCCCGGCCGCCGTAGCGGTTGTGCTCCCACTCGCCGTCGCGCCGGCTGTAATCGAGGTAGAGCATCGAGG
>SXWC01000032.1 GCA_005789975.1 Planctomycetaceae bacterium | reverse complement strand
TGCTGATCCTCGACGAACCGACCAGCGGGATGGACCCCGTCGGTGCGCGACAGATCAAGGACCTGATCGCGACGCTCGCCCGCCGCGGCAAGACGGTCCTGCTCTGCTCCCACCTGCTGTCCGACGTCGAGGACCTCTGCGACCGCGTGGCGATCATGTATGGCGGCAGGATCCGCTCCGCGGGCACCTGCGACGAGCTGCTGGAGCAACGGCATGCGACCGTGCTCGAGGCCGGTGACATGCCCGAGTCGGTGGTGGCCGAGGTGCGGCAGGTGCTCGACCGCCACCACATTCCGCTCACGAAGGTCGAGCATCCGCGGCGTTCGCTCGAAAGCCTGTTTCTGGAGGTGGTCGAGCGGGCCCGGTCGGAGGGCGTCCGCACGTTCGGGGCCGGCGCCGGCGGGCCGGTGGCCGGGTTTCTGGCCGACGATGCCGGCGGCCAGCCGGCGGCGGCAGCCGGCACGGAGGGCGTCGATGCCGGCCTGATCGACAGCCTGACACGGCGTTAGCATGGCTCCACGCTCCACGATCTTCCGACGTTGGATGGTGTTGCCGCTCGGCCTGGCCGCGCTGGCGGCCTCCGCGGCCCTGCTCTGGTGGACGGGGCGGCCGGTCGCGGCCACGGCGGTGGCCGGGGCCGCGGGGCTCGTCGGCGGATTCCTGCTCGGCATCATCCTCTTGCGGGCAGTCCTGTCGCCCGGCAACGGCGTCATCGGTGTGGCCAGGGCGGTGGTCGAGGAGGCGGTGGGCACCCGCCTTCCCCTGATCCTGCTGATGCTCGTCGTGATGGGTCTACCGGCCCTGCCGCTCGTGCTCGATCCCACCGAGCGGCTCGAATACCGCATGCAGTTCTTCCTCAACTGGGGCCTCTCGGGAACCGGTTTTCTGCTCGCCATGGTCACGCTCGTGCTCGCCTGTGGCAGTGTCTGCGGCGACATCGACACCCAGCGAATCCACATGACGCTCGTCAAACCGATCGAGCGCTGGCAGTATCTTTTCGGGAAATGGCTCGGCATCGTCCTGCTCGATCTCCTGCTCGTCGGCCTCGCGGGACTCGGCATCTATGCCTTCACCCAGGCCCTGCGGCGGTCCCCGGAACTGGACCGGGCCGATCGGAGGGCGGTCGAGCAGGAGGTGCTCGCCGCCCGGTCATCCACCCGCCCGCAGCATCCGCAGGGGGACGATTTCAACAAGGCGATCGCCGCCGCGACCGCCAGGATGGAGAAGGACGATCCCTCGTCGTTCGCCGCCGATCCGGCGGGAGCCAGGCGACGGATCCGCTCGCAGCAGGTGCTCGAGTGGCACACCGTCCGGCCCGACGTCGTCTCGAGCTATCTGTTCACCGGCCTCGGCCGCGCCAGCAGGGATTCGCAGCCGCTCCAGCTGCGGCTCAAGCCTTTCGCCAACAACGCCAGCATCGACCGGGCCGAGGTCAGGTTCGCGATGTGGCTCAATGAGAAGCCGTTTCCGATGCGCGATGGGAAGCACGAGGAGTTCACCTTCACCAGCGCCACGTTCCATACCATCGCCCTGCCGTCGTCGGTCATCGCCGACGACGGCCGGCTCCTGGTGACCATCGCCAATCGCAACCTCGTGCCACCGGGCGAGACCGAGGCGACGAGCATCTCGTTCTCCCCGGGGAAGGGGCTGGAGGTGCTCGCGCGGGTCGGCGGATTCGAGGCAAACTTCCTGCGGGCGATGGTGCTCGCCTGGGCCAAACTCGCGATGCTTGCCGCGGCGGCGCTGGCGGCCGCGGCCTGGCTCGGCTTCCCGGTCGCCGTGCTCACCGGAATGATGGTCTACGTGTCGGCGAGCGCCCGGGGCTTTCTCGCCGATGCCATCGACATCTACACCGGGCTCGACGCGGCCGACGCGTCGTTCACGGCGATGGTGCGACTGCGGGCGTCGCTGCTGCTCGAACGGCTCAACAAACTCGAGCTCTGGGACGCCGCCAAGACGGTCTCCTCCTCCTGCGCCGACGGATTCCTGGCCCTCGTGCCTTCGTTCGGCGCCCATGACGGCGTCACCCAGCTCGCCACGGGGCGGCTGATCTCGTGGGCCGACGTGGGCTGGGGCCTGCTCGTGCTGGCGGTCGCCTACCCGCTCGTTCTGCTCGCCGTCGGCTGGTTTCTGCTCGAGCGCCGCGATCTGGTGAATGTCTCGGGCTCCTGAACACCACTTTCCAACCACGATGAACACCGATCGCTTCGCCACCCCGGTCGCCCTGCTGCTGCTCGTTGCCTGCGGTGGCGGCGCCGTCTGGTCGGCGTCGGCGGTGCAGCGGCAGCGACGGGAGCTGGAGCTCGTGGAGTCGATCGGCGACACCGAGGGCATGCCCCCCCACGTCGCGCTCGTGACCGCGGCCCTCGGCACCTTCCGCGGGCTCGCCGTCGACATCCTCTGGGCCCGCGCCGATCACCTGCAGACCGAGGGGGAGTATTTCGAGGCCCAGACCCTGAGCCAATGGATCACGGCCCTGCAGCCGCGGTTCGATCGCGTGTGGGGCTTCCAATCATGGAACCTCGCCTACAACATCGCCGCCGCCACGCAGGCCCCGGCCGAACGCTGGGGCTGGGTGCAGCGCGGCATCAGCCTGCTTCGCGACCAGGGGATTCCGCTCAACCCGCGGTCGCCGCAACTCCGCATGGAGCTCGCGCTGCTCTTCCATCACAAGATCGCCGGCAAGTCCGACCGCCAGCACTGGTTCTACAAGGCCCGCCTGGCCCGGGAGATGCAGGAACTGCTCGGCGACATCACGACGGGTCAGACCGCCGAACAGACGGCGGCGCTGTTTCAACGCGTCGTCGACGCCCCCGCCACGCTCGCGGAGCTCCTCGCCCGCACGCCCCAGGCCCAGAAGGCGCTCGATCTGCTCGCCGCCAACGGCGCGAAGCCCGACGAGCAACTCGTCCGCATGCTGGGCAGGGCCCTGATGCAGGCCAGCTCGATCGACGCCAGGATTCTCGGCGAGGAGAAGCTTCCGCCCGGCACCAACGTGCCCCTCCTCAAGGCCATCCGCGCCGACAAGGAGACGTCCTCGATTCTCTTCGACACCGTCGTGCCCCACTTGCAGCATCGCACACTCGTGGAGCACTACCGCATGGATCCCGCCCGCATGCTCGCGCTGATGGAGCGGTATGGGCCGCTCGATTGGCGACACGCCGAGTCGCACGGGATCTATTGGATGGAGGGGGGCATCGACATCAGCCGCTCCCTCATCGAGCGGGAGGATGTCAACGAGCTGATGATCATCCGCAGCCGGCTGCACATGCTGTCGGACCTCATGCGGAGCGGGAGGGTCGATTTTGATCCGGTGACGAACCGCGTCGATCTCCTGCCCGATCCGCGGTTCGCCGCCGCCTACGAACGGTCGCTCCAGGAGGCGCTCGACCTGATCGGCTCGGAGCAGGGGGTGGCGGCGGGGGAGTTCGGTCGGGCCGAGGAGAAGGATCTGCTCGATGGCTACGAGAACTTCCTCAACCTCGCGACCATTCTCGAGTATCTCTACGGCGACCAGGCCCGCGCCCAGGCCAGCTTCGCGAAACTCGTCGATCTCGCCGACCGGCTGGGCCGCGGCGACGATCCGCTCTACGCCGACACCCTCGAGACGTTCGTCTCGCTGCGGATCGCGGAGGTGCTGGCGATCGACGTCTCCAATCTGCGGCAGTTTCTCGATGCGATGATTCGCCGCGGCATTCTCGAGGGGCTCGCCCGGGGCGACCTCAAGGTCTTCAACCGCTACCTGCGGGTGGCCCACTCCACCTACGATCGGAGATTCGCGGCGTCCCGCCCCGGCACGAAGTTCGTGCTCGAGGAGGCCCAACTCCAGGACTTCCCCAAACTCGTCGACAACTCGTTCGTGAGCGTGATGAAGCAGGGCAGCATGCCCCTGCTCACGCGGGCCCGCATCTGGGCATGGGCTCCGGACGCGCTGCGGGCACGCGTCTCCGGGGAAGTGGCCGACACGCTCCGCGAGCAAGCCGAGGCCGAGGGCCTCGATCCCGCGCGGGCTTTTCCCGCCCTGGAAGCGACCCCCGAGACGAAAAAGGCGGACCAGGCCGCGACCAGCGGGGCGGACGGTGAGAAGAATGACCAGGCCGTCCCGGAGGCGGAAGAGGGCGTGGAGTGACGCGGTCGGCGGGGCTGCCCACCGGTCGGGTGCCGGAAGAAGCCGTTGAACAAGCCCGCCCGGGCGGGATGCGGTGATCGTCGGCCGTGGAAGCGCCAGCGTCTCCGGGTTCGATCAGGTGGACGACGGTCATGGCTGCCTTGGTCCACGGACAGGAAGGGGTCGTTGATGTACGACATCTTCGAGCATACGGCCGACCTGGGGATCAGAGTCTCGGCCGCGACGCTCGAGCAGGCCATGGCCGACGCGGGCCGGGGGCTGTTCGCCGTGATCGCGGGTGACCTCGGCCAGATTCACCCCGCGGCGGAGGAGTCGTTCGTCGTCCCCGGCACCGACCCCGCCTGGCTCCTCTTCGACTGGGTGAGCGAACTTCACGCCGCCTTCGAGTTGCGGCGGATGCTGTTCGCCGACTTCAGCGTCGAATGCGTCGCCACCGGCCTGAGGGCGACGGCCCGCGGCGAACGTTACGATCCAGCGCGGCATGCGCTGGCCCACGAGATCAAGGCGATCACCCAGCACGAACTCGATCTGCGACGAACCGCCGAGGGCTGGGAAGGCCGATTCATCGTGGACATCTGATCGATCCATCTCCGGCAGACGCGGCAGGCGCGGCTTCATCATGACCAACACGACGTCCCAACGCGGCTACGAGGGGCCCCTCGAGCGGGTCGATGACTGCACCTGGCGGATTCCGAAGGCGTCGCGGCCCGGGATGCTGGTGGACGGTCTGATCTTCGCCGACGAGCGGCTGCTGCCACTCGTGAGGGGCGATCGGGCGGCCGAGCAGGTGGCCAATGTCGCCTTTCTGCCGGGGATCCAGCAGGCGAGCCTGGCGATGCCTGACATCCACTGGGGCTACGGATTCTGCATCGGCGGGGTGTGCGCGACCGACCCGGCTGCGGGGGGCGTGGTCTCGCCGGGGGGCGTCGGCTACGACATCAACTGCGGCGTGCGGCTGGTGCGGACCAACCTCATGCTCGAAGACGCCGCGCCGCTCATCAGGCAGCTCGTCAATCAGCTGATCCGCGACGTGCCCGTGGGCGTGGGGCAGGGGGGCCGCTACGTCTATTCCCCCGAGGAGCTTCGGGGGATGATGCAGCGGGGCGTGCCGTGGCTCGCGGACCGCGGCCTGGCCACGCCCGACGACGTCGCCTGTGCCGAGGCCGAGGGCCGCATCGACGACGCCGTGCCCGGTCTGGTGAGCGATCGGGCGCTCGCCCGGGGTGCCGACCAGTGCGGCACCGTCGGGGCCGGCAATCACTTCATCGAGGTGCAGGTCGTCGATCGGATCGCCGACCCGCAGGCCGCCGCGGCCTTCGGGCTTCACGCCGGGCAGATCTGCGTGCTGATTCATTCAGGCTCCCGCGGCCTCGGCTATCAGGTCTGCGACGACGCCCTGCGGGCCCTCCGCGACGCTCCGGCGAAATATGGCATCAGCCTCCCGGACCGGCAGCTCGTCTGTGCGCCGATCGACAGCCCCGAGGGCCGCCACTACCTGGGCGCGATGCGGGCCGCCGCCAACTACGCCTTCTGCAACCGCCAGCTCCTGATGTGGCAGGTCCGCGAGGTCTTCTCGCGCATCTTCGGCCGGTCGTGGGAGTCGTTGGGCATGACCCTGCTCTACGACGTGGCGCACAACATCGCGAAGTTCGAGAGGCACGCCATCGATGGCGCGAAGAAGGAGGTCTGCGTCCATCGCAAGGGGGCCACGCGGGCCTTTCCGGCCGGGCATCCCGACGTGCCGGAGCGATACCGTGCGACGGGGCAGCCCGTGATCATCCCGGGCGACATGGGCCGCGCGAGCTGGGTGCTCGCCGGCGGCGGGCGGTCGCTGGAGCGTTCGTTCGGCACGACCTGTCACGGAGCCGGTCGCTGCCTGAGCCGCACCGCGGCCACGAAAGCCGCCCAGGGCCGCAGCATCGCCCATGAGCTCGAGCTGGCCGGAGTGATCGCCCGGTGCCGCAGCCGTGAGGGCCTCGCTGAGGAACAGCCGGCGGCCTACAAGGACGTGGACGTGGTGGTGGACGTCGTGCACCGCGCGGGCCTCTCCACGAAGGTCGCCCGGCTGCGACCGCTCGGCGTCATCAAGGGATAGCGACGGGAGCGGCACACGAATCCATGCCGCTTGAGCAGCCGGTGGACCCCTCCCTGGCGATAAAGATGGCCAAGCCGACACGATCAGGGTCCGCAGGGAACCACGCATGCGGCGTCGTTCTTCTCGGCGAACAAGGAGACCGTGACGGGCTACCCGTGCCCCGGGAGCCGGCGTAGGCCGACCAACCGCCTGCGGCGGATCGGTGCCCGGCGGAGCCATGGATGGCGGAGCGCAGACGCCTCCGAGAGAACGGAGGCCCTCCGGGCAATCCTGTTCGGCACGGCAGATGCAGGACAGGTCAATCTTTGGCCGGGCGCAGTGCTGGGCATCAGGACGCCGCACTCTTGTGAGGGATGCGGGCTGCGGCCAGCTCGCCGCAGGGCTCGGGGCTTCCCGTTCCCCGTCGCCGGACGTTCGCTACGGGCATCCTGCCCTTCGCGTCACTCGGCGCTGCTCTCGCTCTGCCAGCCTGGCTTCGCTCGACCAGCGACGCCTGCTCCCGGGGCACGGGCACCCCCTCGCTGAGTTCATACTTGGACTGCGCAGCATCGAACCCCGCGTGCCGATCAGGCCGTGGCTGCGCCGGC
>SXWC01000031.1 GCA_005789975.1 Planctomycetaceae bacterium | reverse complement strand
CGCCGACATCGGCGGGCTGCACGTCATCTGCACCGAACTGCACGACTCGGCCCGGATCGACCGCCAGCTGGTGGGCCGCTGCGGACGGCAGGGCGACCCCGGCACCTGGCGGCAATACGTCGCTCTCGACGACGACATCCTGATCCAGGGCTTCGGCCCGAAGCGGGCAAAGCGGATCGCGTCTGCAATCCGGGGCCGGCTCGGCGGCGATCCGGAGCCCCTCCTCCGCTCCTTCAAGCGGGCGCAGCAGCGGGTGGAGGCCCGGCACCGCCGGCAACGGCGAATCCTCGAATACGTCGAACGACAGCGGAACGAGGCCCACATCCAGATGAGCCAGGATCCCTATCTCGACTCGCCGTCGTAGCCCTTCCGGGCTGCGATTGACTCGGGTGGGCGGGGTGTGTGAGTCTGCTGGCATGAAGACGGCCCGCCCGCCCACAACCTTGTTTCGCCGGCCGATTCTCTGTCGCGCGGTTCTCTCCGCAGCGCTCGCCTGCGGAATGCTGACCGCCGCGCGGGGCGACGGCCCCGCGGCGGTGCCCACAGGCTCCCCGCCCGCGACTCCCCCGGCGGCGGATCCGGCACCGAGCGACTCGGCCGTGCTCCTCGGGGAGTTGCTCGAGCCGCTTGCCGGCCGTCCCGGCGCGGCGGCATCCCCGGCGGGAGAGTCCGATCTCTACTCGCGTCCGCTGCCGTTGCTCGAGGCGATCCAGAGGTCGGGCGACACCTCGCGTCGGCTCTGGATCGCACAGACCTACTGGAAGGTCTCGGCCGCCTACGCGGCGGTGCGGAGCTGCACCGAGGCGATCGAGCGACTCGAGATGATCGCGCCGGGGGGCGATCGCCACGACCGCGCCGTGCTCGACGTGGCCACGGCCGCTGCCAGGGCGGACCTGGCCGATGCACGGGCCCACCTCGCCGGCATGCAACAGGAACTCGTCGATCTCGCCCGACTCCCCCTCGGCGAGCCCCTGCCCTGGCCCGTCGATCGACCGCTCGCCGGCCCCTACCAGACCCACTTCGACACCATCTTCGCCAATCGGACCGCCACCGGGCGGGTGCGGACCATCGCCCGCACGCTGCCGGCCCGACACGACGCGCTCGAATCCCGCGCCGCCGCCGTCCGCGCGGCTGCCACGGCGATGGCGATGGCGGAGGCCGATCACGCCAAGGGCAACCGTCCGATCGAGGCCGTGACCGCCGCCCACGCGGCGCTCGTGAGCCAGCAGCGGGAGTTTCTCCAGGCCACCAAGGCCTACAACCTCGACATCGCCGAATACGCCATGGCCGTCGCCGATCTCTCGGTGCCCGACGACCGGTTCGTCTCGATGCTCATCGGCATCCCGATCCAGTGGCGGCAGCCCCCTCCGGCGACATCCCCGCCGGCTCCGGCGACGAGTGGTACGCTGGGGCCATGATCTCCCCTGACGCCGCCGTGACCTCCGCAGACAGGCCCGCCCCCCTCGCCATCGGCCCGGTCGTGGTCGATCCGCCGATCCTCCAGGCGCCGATGGCGGGCTACACCAACTTCGCCTACCGCCAGATCGTGCGGGAGTACGGCGGCGCCGGCCTCCTGGCCACCGAGATGATCGCGGCGCGCAGCGCGATGTGGCTCGAGACCAACCGCGGCGAACACCCCGATCGGCTGTGGGGCGTCCGCGACGAGCCGCGGCCGCTGGCCGTGCAGATGTGGGACAACGAACCCGACAACCTCGCCCAGGTGGGCCGCCGGCTCGCCAAGGATTTTCAGGTCAGCGTCGTGGATCTCAATTTCGGTTGCCCCGTGCGGCAGGTCACCGAGAAGGCCCACAGCGGTTCGTGGCTGCTCCGCGATCCCGAACGGGTCGGCACGATCGTCCGCCGCGTCGTCGAGGCCTGCGATGGCGTGCCCGTGACGGCCAAGATTCGCCTCGGCTGTTCCGACTCGTGCCTCACGGGCGTGGAGGTCGCGCAGCGCATCGAGGAGGCGGGGGCCTCGTGCCTCACCGTCCATGGCCGGGTCGCCTCGCAGTTTTTCAAGGGCACCGCCGACTGGGACGCGATCGCGGCGGTGAAGCGGAGCGTGTCGCGGATGCCGATCGTGGGCAACGGCGACATCGACTCGGCGGAGACCGCCATCCGCAGGCTTCGTGAAAGCGGCGTGGACGGGGTCATGATCGCCCGCGAGGCGGTGGCCAAGCCCTGGATCTTCGCCCAGGCCGCCGCCCTCCTCCGCGGCGAGGTCCCGCCCCGCGATCCGACGCTCGACGAGCAGTACGAACTCGTGCTGCACCACTACGACCTCGTCTGCCGACGCTTCGGCGTCGAGCGGGGCACGCTCCTGATGCGGAAGTTCGCCTGCTCCTACGCCCAGGGCCTCCCCGGCGCCCGTGACTTCCGCGGCAAGGTCTCCCGCGTCCTCACCCGGGAGGAGTTTCTCGAGGTGATGCGGACGACGTTCCCGAAAAACGCGGCCATCGAGCCGGCAGGCCCCCTGCCCACATCCTGATTTCGGGATGACCGCCCACCCGATCCGCCCGCGGCTCGGGCCTGGGCCGAACCGATCACGAACGAGAGCCGCTCAGCACACCCCCGGCCAGCGGGCTCGGACATCGCGGCCGGCATACAGGGCGCCGTCACCGAGCGACTCCTGGATGCGGAGGAGCTGGTTGTACTTCGCGATCCGGTCGCTCCGCGAGGCGGAGCCCGTCTTGATCTGGCCCGTGGAGAGGCCGACGGCGAGATCGGCGATCGTGGCGTCTTCGGTCTCGCCGCTGCGGTGGCTGGAGACCGACGTGTATCCCGCACGGTGGGCGAGCTGCACGGCGGCGATGGTCTCGGTGAGCGTGCCGCTCTGGTTCACCTTCACGAGGATGCTGTTGGCCACGCCCTCGGCGATGCCACGGCCGAGCCGCTCGGAGTTGGTGACGAACAGGTCGTCGCCCACGAGCTGAACCTTCGCGCCGAGTTTCTCGCTGATCAGCTTCCAGCCCTTCCAGTCGTCCTCCGAGCAGCCGTCTTCGATCGACACGATCGGATAGCGGCCGGCGAGGCTCGCCAGGAAATCGACCATCCCGGCCGAGTCGAGCTTCTTGCCCTCGATCGTGTAGGTGCCGGTCTTCGAGTCGTAGAGTTCGGTGGCGGCACAGTCGAGCGCGATCGCCATCTGCTCACCAGCCTTGTAGCCGGCGTTCGAGATCGCGGCGAGGATCACCTCCAGGGCCTCGGCACCGGTGCCGATGTGCGGGGCGAAGCCCCCCTCGTCGCCCACGGCCGTGGCGAGCTTCTTATCCTTGAGCACCTTTTTCAGGGCGTGGAACGTCTCCACGCCGGCCCGCAGGGCATCGTCGAACGTGTCGAATCCCAGCGGCATGACCATGAACTCCTGCACGTCGAGCGGGTTGTCGGCGTGGGCCCCGCCGTT
>SXWC01000030.1 GCA_005789975.1 Planctomycetaceae bacterium | reverse complement strand
GCTGGCCGCGGTGCTCGAAGCCGATCTCTGCGAGAACTACACCGACGTCGACGGCATCTACACGACCGATCCGCGGCTCCTCCCCGAGGCGCGGCGACTGGGCTCGATCTCCTACGACGAGATGCTCGAACTGGCGAGCCTCGGTGCCGGGGTGATGCATTCGCGGTCGATCGAGTTCGCCAAGAAGTTCGGCGTGAAGGTGGTGGTGCGGTCGAGCTTCAAGGACATGCCCGGCACGCTGATCCTGGCCGCCGATCAGGCGGTGCGGCGGCCCGTGAGCGGCGTCGCGCTGGCCAAGGACGAGGCCCGCATCACCCTCGAGGGCGCGCCCGATCAGCCCGGCTCCAGCCATGCCCTCTTCTCGACGCTCGCCGAGTCGGGGATCGCGGTGGACATGATCGTGCAGAACGTGGGGCAGGGGGGGCGGGCCGACATCTCGTTCACCGTGCCGGAGGACGATCTCGCCGAGGCGCTCGAGCGGACCTCCCGGGTGGCGCGGGCGATCGCCGCGGAGGGTGTTTCCCACGACGGTGAGATGGCCAAGGTGTCGGTCGTGGGCGTGGGCATGGAGGCCGCGGAGGGGGTCGCCGGGCGGATGTTCTCCGCGCTCTCCGCCGAGCGGATCAACGTCCACATGATCACCACGAGCGAGATCAAGATTTCGGTGCTCGTGGCCCGCGCCGACGGTCCCGCCGCGGTGCGGGCCGTCCATCGGGCATTCGCGCTGCACGACGCCAACGGCGAGCCGGTCGGCTCCTCCGCCGGCGGGCCGCTCTCCAAGTCGAGCCCGCTCGACGTCGTCCGCAGGCTCGAGGGGATGGAAGACCTCGCCATCGAGGACTGCCTGCTCGACTCCTCCCAGGCGCTCGTCACCTTCACCGAACTGCCCGATACCCCCGGCGTGGCGGCCGATGTCTTCGGCGAGGTCGGCCGGGCGGGGCTCGTCGTCGACATGATCGTGCAGAGCAACCCGCGGGACGGTCGCGCGGAGCTCTCGTTCACGGTGCCCGCCGCGAGCCGCGACAAGTCGATCGACGTGGCCGGCAGGATCGCCGCGGCCCGGGGCGCCGGCCTGACCGACGTGCCGCACGTGGCCAAGCTCTCGATCACGGGCGTCGGCATCCGCAGCCATGCCGGCGTCGCCGACCGGCTCTTCAAGCCGCTCGCCGATGCCGGCATCAACCTCGACCTCGTGAGCACGAGCGAGGTGCGGCTCAACGTGGTCGTCGCCGCCGAACATGGCGAGACGTCGCTCGCGGTGCTCCGCAAGGCCTTCGGACTCACACCCTCCGTCGCGACGAAATGAGTGCCTGAGGCTCCCGGGGCGCGGGGCGGCCATCACGGTCTCCTCAGTCGCCCGGAGGCGATGCCTCCGAAGAAATCGCGTGGACATCGGCGAACGGAAGCGGGGAGATCGCCAGAGGCTCCGCGGGCGGGATCACGTCCCGCCCGGCGACACCACGATGCCGTAGATGAACAGGACGAGCGTCCAGAGCATGGCGATGATGCCGAGGGCGACCAGCGCCAAGAGCAGCCAGTTCGGCCCATCTCCAAGCGTCAGGGCCGTGGGGAATGTCCACAGGACCACGAAGCCGACGGCCGCGGCAAGGAGCCGGGGGACGAGGGCATACCCCCAGATGTTCATGATTTTTCTGACGGTCAGCCGCTTGCCGAAGAGACGCAACACCAGCTTCAGCAGCCAACCCGACACCGGCAGCACGATGGCCGCGATCACGACCGCGAAGAGCAGCAGCCCCCACTTGCCCCCCAGCGGCACGAAGCGGCGGACATTTTCGGGATCGCGGAAGGCCCGCGAGCTCCCGAAATAGATCGGTGCCAGCCAGGCCAGCGCATACCATCTGTCGGACGGGAGCCCCTCAAACGCCTGCCGGGGGGAGCGCAGGACATTGACGATCGAGACAAGTTGGTGCGTCATGGTGTGGTGTGATCATGGTGTCGGGGCTCACAGTTGTTCGTGGGGTGTCGTGGCGGTTCCGAAGCATGCGGCTCACCCGCCGAGAACGCTTTCGAGGACCTCTTCCGCGACGAAAATCGGGAGATTCGGCTCGCAGGTCACGGCCACGGCGATCGCGTCGGAAGGCCGCGAGTCGATCTCGACCATCTCGCCGTCCTTGAGGACGCGGATCACGGCGAAGTAGGTGTGATCCTTGAGCTCGGAGATCACGACGTCCTGAAACTCGCCCCCCAGCAGCTCGACCGCGGCCACGAGCAGGTCGTGCGTCAGCGGCCGGGGCGACTGGTGGTTTTTGACACGGCGGTCGATGCTCGTCGCCTCGAAGAGGCCGATGAGGATCGGGAACGTGCGGTCGCCGTCGACCTCCTTGAGGTAGACCACCTGCTGGTCGTTGATCTCGCTGATGATGATCCGCGAGAGTTCCATCTGCACGCTCATGGCCCGGACTCCAGACGAGGTTGGTGCCGCACTGCCTTCCGGCCGCGGCACCCCGACCGCCACAAGTGTATCCGACCCGCTGCGGCAAGGCACCCGGGCCCAGGCCGCCGCTCGATCGTCACGGGCCGCCGCTCGATCGTCACGGGCCGCCGCTCGATCGTCACGGGCCGCCGCTCGACCGTCACGGGCCCCGCTGGCGGCCGCGGAGCTCGGCGAGCGCGGCCACGCCCTTGGCAAGTTTCGCCTCGAGTTCGGCCAGCTGGGCCCGCTCCTTCGCGATCACGGCTTCCGGCGCCCGCGCCGCAAACTTCTCGTCGGCCAGTTTCGCCTGCTTGGCCCGGATGAAGCCCTCGGTCTTCTCATGCTCCTTCACGAGCCGGCCGATCTCGGCATCGACATCGACGAGGCCGGCGAGATCGACGAACACGTCGCAGCCCGCCGCCGAAGCCGTGGCCGCCGCGGGTGGCGCCGAGGCGTCGGGGCCGAACGAGTCGATGCCGACGGCCGCCATCGACTCGATCGCCGGCCGCATCGGTTCGAGCAGCGCCGCCACCTCGAGCGGCGCCCGGATCGCCACCGTCACGCGTGTCCTGGGGGGCACGTTCTGCCGGGAGCGGATTTCCCGGATCGCCGCGACCACGGCGAGGAACGAGCCGAACTGGGTCTCGGTGTGGCGGTCGGCCCAGGCCGCCGGCGGCGCGGGCCACCGCGCGATCATCAGCGACTCCGGCAGCGGTCCGCCCGGATCGTCCCAGGGCATGCGGCGCCAGCCGGCCGCCTCGCGGAGATGCTGCCAGATCTCCTCCGTCACGACGGGCATGCTCGGGTGGAGCAGCCTCAGAATCGTGTCGAGGCCCACGAGCAGCATCGCCTGGGCGCGGGGCCGCTCCGCGGGATCGGCGAGCCTTGGCTTGCAGAGCTCGACGTAGGCGCTGCAAAACTCGTCCCATGCGAAGGCGTAGAGCATCCGCGCCGCCTCGGCGAAGCGATACTCGTCGATCGCCTGCGTGGCCTCGCCGGTGACGCTCGCCAGCCGGCTCATCAGCCAGCGATCCTCGAGCGGGGCGGATTCCCCCGCGGCAGCCGCATTCCCGAGGGGCATGCCGCCGGGACCGCCGGCGGACTCGATCTCCAGGTTCATGAGCACGAACCGGGTGGCGTTCCAGAGCTTGTTGGAAAAGTTGCGGCCCGACTCGAACTTCTCGCTCACCGCCGGCCCCCGGGGCAGGGCGAGGTCGGCCGCGGCGCTGGCCCACTGCGTGCGGAAGGGCTGGGCACACTTCGGGCAGTCGATCCGCGGCTTGACCCGGTTTTGCACCGTCTGCTCGACCAGCTGCCCGCACGCCGGGCACTGGAAATCGACCGGCATCCGCACGTCCTGCGTCTCCGTGGCCATGCTGGCCAGGGCGAAGCGGAGCGCGTCGGCGCCGAGCGTGTCGATGACGTCCACCGGATCGACGCCGTTCCCCTTGCTCTTGCTCATCGTCTCGCCGTAGCGATCGAGGATCTTGGGGTGGATGTAGACCTCGCTGAACGGGATCTCGCCCGTGTCGAACACCCCCATGATCACCATTCGCGCCACCCAGAGGGTGAGGATGTCGCGACTCGTCACCAGCGCGCTGGTCGGATAGAAGGTGGCGAGCTCCGGGGTCTGCCGCGGCCAGCCGAGCGTCGAGTGCGGCCAGAGCGCGGATGAGACCCAGGTGTCGAGCACGTCGGGATCGCGGACCAGCGGCCTGCCGGCGATCGTCTCCGTGTCGAGCCGCTCGTCGGACGAGCAGACGAACCAGCCCCCCGCCTCGTCGGTTCGCCAGGCCACGCCGGCCCGCTCGCCGAACGCCTGCCGCAGATCGGACTCGGTGACGCCGGTCACGTGCCAGATCGGAATCCGGTGGCCCCACCAGAGCTGCCGGCTCACCGGCCAGTCGCGTTTCTCGGAGAGCCAGTCGACGTAGCTCTTCGCATACCGCTCGGGCACGATCCGCACGCGGCCGCTGGTGACGGCGTCGAGCGCGGGCTGGGCCAGCTCGTCCATCCGGATGAACCACTGGTCGGCGAGGTAGGGCTCGATGGGCGTCTTGGAGCGATCGGAGTGGGCCAGTTCGATGACGCGATCCTCGACCTGCACGAGCTGGCCGGCCGCCTCGAGATCCGCCACCACGCCCTTGCGGGCCTTGTGGATCGTGAGGCCCGCGTAGGGACCGGCCTCGGCGTTGAGCGTGCCTTCGGGGTTGAGGATGTTGATCATCGGCAGCCCGCGCCGCTTGCCGACGTCGTAGTCGTTGGGATCGTGCGCGGGGGTGATCTTCACGCAGCCCGAGCCGAGTTCGGGCTTGGCCCACTCGTCGGCCACCAGCGGGATCGCGCGGCCGAGGAGGGGCAGCCTCACATGGCGGCCGGCCCTGGCCATCGCGGCGAGCGCCTCGAGCGTCGGCAGGAGGTCGCCGCGGCGGGCGGCGAGCTGGTCGAGCTGCGCGTCGATGTCGGGCAGCTCCTTCGCCGCCGCGGCGGCCCGCTTCTGGCGCAGCGCGGCCTCGACCGCGTCGAGGGCGGCGGCGGGCGCGGGATGGACGGCGACCGCCGTGTCGCCGAGCAGCGTTTCCGGCCGCGTGGTCGCCACCGTGACGCTGGACGGTTCTCCCGGCCGGGGATCGACGACGTCGTAGCGGATGTGCCAGAAGTGCCCCTTCACCTCCTCGTGAAAGACCTCGTCGTCGCTGACGGCCGTCTGCAGGAAGGTGTCCCAGTTGACGAGCCGCTTGCCGCGGCGGACGAGCCCCTTCTGGAAGAGCCTGAAGAAAGCCTCGCGGACGGCGGCCGCGCACTGGTCGTCGAGGGTGAACCGCACCCGGTCCCAATCGCAGCTCGCCCCGAGGTCGCGGAGCTGGCCGAGGATGCGTTTTTCGTACTGTTCCTTCCAGGCCCAGATCCGCTCGACGAGTTTCTCGCGACCGAGGTCGTGCCGCGAGAGCTTCTCCTCCTCGAGCAGCCGGCGCTCCACCACCGCCTGCGTCGCGATGCCCGCATGGTCGGTGCCGGGCATCCAGAGCGTGAGGAAGCCCTGCATCCGCCGCGTGCGGACGAGCACGTCCTGGAGGGTGTTGTT
>SXWC01000029.1 GCA_005789975.1 Planctomycetaceae bacterium | reverse complement strand
GAAGACGGGCCGACTCACCAGCCGATCGAACAGCTGGCCAGCGCGCGGGCCGTCCCGGGCCTGTCGGTCTTCCGCCCGGGCGACGCCAACGAGGTGGTCGAGACCTATCGCGTCGTGATGCGGCGGGCCGACCGACCGGCGGTGATCGTGCTCTCGCGGCAGAACATCCCCACGCTCGACCGCACGGCTGGCTTCGGCTCGGCCGAGGGGACCGCCAAGGGGGCCTACATTCTCCTCGAGGCCGCCAACGGCAGGCCCGACTGCATCCTGATCGGCACCGGCAGCGAGGTGCAGCTCTGTCTCGATGCCGCGGCACGACTTGCCGGCGAGGGTGTGCATGCCCGGGTCGTGAGCATGCCGAGCTGGGATCTCTTCGAGGAGCAAGACCCCGCCTATCGCGAGCAGGTGCTCCCCGCCGCCGTCACGGCCCGGGTTGCCTGCGAGGCGGCCTGCGGCTTCGGTTGGGAACGCTGGCTCGGCGACCGCGGCGTATTCGTGGGAATGAGGAGCTTCGGGGCGTCGGGCCCCGCTCCGCGGCTCTACGAGCACTTCGGAATCACGGCCGATGGGATCGCCGCCGCCGCGAAACGGTCGCTCGCGGCGAAGTGATCCAAGTTGCACGCCGGCCTTGGCATGCCAAGCGTCCGACGCTCATCCCGCACCCCATGCCCTCGGGGACATCGCGAGGTTCACGGCTGGTGATGCGAGTCGCCGATGGCGGCGTCTTCGACGTCCTTGCCCGCGCGAATCTCGCCGTCATGATTGCGGTAGAGATGATCGTCGCGGTGCAGCGCGTCGCCCGTGAGCCGCTCGACATGGCCGTCCTCGAAGAGGATGAAGTGGACACCCCCGGGATGGTTCTCGCTCTTCTCGCCGCTCGCGTCCGGGGCATCGGCGAGAAGCGGATGGTGGGATCGTCGGAGATTGCGGTTGGGCTGGAGCACCCCGGCGGCGTCGCGATGACCGAGCGTGTACCCGTAGTCGCCCCCCATCGACCGCACCATCTCCTCGAACTTCGGCGTGCCGACGGCCGCCCGGAGTTCTTCCAGGGTCGGCACCCGGAAACCACCCTGCCTCGCGAGCGCTGAATCGGGCACCAGCACCGTGCCGTCGTCGGCCACGAGCCGTCGCTCGGAGACGAGCGTCGGGGCGTAGAGGCCGGCCCGTGAGAGCGGACCCTCGACGGGTGGCGTGGGGTAGACCCGGTGGGATTCGGCGTAGCCCTGGAGCGCGCCGGAGATCTGCTGAACGTTCCGCTGTGCCCGACGGGTCCGGGCGTCGGTGATCGATTCGAGCAGGAGGGGCGCCACGAGCACGCAGGCCGCCAGCGCCGAGGCGGCGATGATCGCACGATCGAGCCACTGCCGGGAAGACGACCCCTGCCAGGTTGAATCGTCGGCGGGCCCGGCCGCCGGACGGACCGGCCGCGCGGGCGACGGCGTGACGCTGCCGGCGCGCTTCGCGGGGGAAGTCTGCGTCGCCACGAAGGCGAGCGTCCGACTCGCAAGGCCGGCGGGCGGCACGGCCGGGTTCCGATCGAGTTCGAGCGGCCGCAAGGCCTTCCTGATCAGGTCGAGGTCGCGACGGAGCGCCGGGCCCCGGACCGGGTCGATCAAGGCAGCCTCGACGTGCCGCGATTCCTCGTCATCGAGGCCGCCGATCAGGAAGCCGACAAGTTCTTCTTCACGCATGGTGGTGCCTCATGCCAGCGATCATGGTGTTTCCCTTGTCAATCAAACGTGTCAATCAAACGTGTCACTCAAACGCCCTCTCCGCCACTCGCCGTGTCGGGCAGCCCACGCCCGCTCCGCCGCCAGGATTCGTTGAGTTTCAGGAGGGCCGAATGGAGCCGACTCTTCACGGTGCCCACGGGAATGCCGAGGACGTCGGCCGCCTCGCGATATTTCATGCCTTGGTGGTAGACCAGCATCAGCGCACTTTTGAGCGATTCGGGAAGTTCATCCACGGCAGAGCGGACCCAGTCGCGGGCCTCTTCCGCCTCCATCTCCACATCGGCCGTCCGTCCACTGCCCGCCAGCATCTCCACGAGCGATCCCGTGTCGTCCTCGCCACCCGTGCGGTGATCGAGACTGACCATCCGATGCCGGCGGTTCCGACGCTGGGCATCGATCGCCTGGTTGGTGGCGATCGTGTAGAGCCACGGCCGAAACCGGCGGCCTTCCTCGAACTGTTCCCTCTTGAGGTGGACCTGCAGAAACGTCGCCTGAAACACGTCATCCGCCATCTCGGCACTCCCGAGATAGCGGCGGAGATAACTGAACAACTCGTTCTCGTACCGATGCACCAGCGACTCGAACGCTGCCGGGTCGCCATTCACGCGGCAGCGGCGGAGCAGTTCCTCGTCGGAAAGCCCGCCGGCCACGGCCCCGCCCCCCGAAACGTGGGACGCAGCCTCGTGGCGGCCACCGGTGCGTGAATCGTTCAGATCCATCAGTGATACGACGGCGGGTCCGGAAGGGTTCGGTCGCCCGGCAGGGTTTCCGAACGGTGGCTCGGCCGCGGCCCCGGCAGGGGTCGGCAGCCTCGTTTTCAACGGGATTGGCGGCCGACCCCGGGCCAGAAGTATAGCCCCGGCCGGAGCGGCGGGGCTACTCGAGGCCGTAGGCGCCGGCGACGGGGATGTCCATGCCGCGGCGGCTGGCAAACTGCGTCCGCGACAGAAAACGGGGCTCGAGGTTGAAGGTCATGCCGACGTTGTTCCGGCTGTAGTCGACGTTGAAGCCGAAGGTCATCAGGAACGACTCGCCGATCCGCACCAGCTGGAAGTTCTGGCCGATGTTGCGGCCAGTCAGGTCGATCGCCGACCCGAACGAACTCGCCCACTTGGGGCTCATGCGGTAGGTGTAGGAACCCGTGAGCACCGCCGCGCTGATCGGCCCACCGAACTGATTGAAGCCGATGTAGAAGCTGCCCCGGGGCGTGCGATTCAGAAGCGCGCCGAACGTGTAGAGCTGCTGTCCGTTGTTGAAGAAGTCGACATCGGCGGTCGAGAGCACCGTCGTGCGGTCGCCGACATGCCAGCGGAAGTCATACTGCCAAAGGCCCATCGCCTGGCCGAAGTTCTGGCTGTCGACCGGGAAGAGTTCCCCGTCGATGTCGAGCGTGATCCAGTCGATGATCCGCCGATTGCCGATCGGCCCTCGCTTCGTCTGCCATCGCTGCCGTGCGGCGAGGCGGAAGGCGGTCAGGTCGTTGACGATCTCCGTGGGGCCGGTCACCCAGCTGCCCATGCCGCGACGCACCGCGTAGCTTCGCGGGTCGTACTTGTTGTCGGGACCGAAGATGAACGGCGCGGTCAGCGGGGTCGGGTAGCCCGCACCCCGTGGTGCTCCGTAATCCCAGTAGGGGATGTTGCGGCGATACTGATTGATCGCGTCGTCGTCGAGCTGGTCGTAGAGGGGAAACTGGTCGATGCTCTGGGTGGCGTCGGCATAGGAGAACTCCGCCTCGAAGACCACCTTGTGTGCCAGGCCGTGCAGGTTCCAGAGCTGGCTCTCGACCGTGTTGTCGGCCGACCACAACGGCAGGCTCGAGCGGATGCCCACCTGTCCATAGGCGCGGTCGATCGGCGAGCCGCTCAGGTCCTCGCCCCAGTGCGCGAGCTCGCCGAGCGCGTAGGGGATCACCTTCACGGCCCCCGCCTGAAACGGCAGGTCGAGCTCCTGCCGGGTCGCCACCCGCTCGCCCAGGACGTTGCTCTCGTAAGGCAAGAGCGTCCAGATGTTGCGGCCCTGCCCGACCGTCGGCGTCTGCGGCAGGCTCTGCCGGGCGTAGGCGATGTTTGAGTGCTCGTACCAGGTGACCGCGTCGCGGAGCAGCGGCTGCCCCATGTAATAGTGGTCGAGCCTGGGCCACCACTCGGTCTGGGTGAAGAACGGATCGACCCGGATGCTCGACAGCAGGCGGAGTTCGCGGTTTTCCACCGGCCGCCGCAGGTCGAACCACGTCCGCTGCTCGTAGCCCTCCTCCCACTCCGCCTCGTAATACTCCTCGAGGAAGTTCATGTCACTGATCCAGCCGGCGGTGCCGCGAGCCTGCCAGCCGCCGAACAGGCTGTCGGTGGTGCCGCCGAGATCCTGGCGGTGCCGCCAGAAACTGCGGCCACGGAACGTGCGGTCGGGGTAGCCCGGATAGTCGAGGCCGCGGCGGTAGAGGCCCACGTTGTCGCGGCCGACGTCGCCGATGAACCAGGCGTCGAGGTCACCGCTGGCCGGCGTGCCGAGCCCGAGGAAGGAGGGGCGGTTGTAGAGCAACGAGGTGCCGCCGCCGGGACCGCGGTAGCTCAGATAGTCGACGTCGAAATCCCAGTCGACGCCGTCGGGCGGCCGCCGCCAACCGAAGACCTGGAACGCGTCCCAGCCGGTGAGCACCTGCGTGCCGAAGATCTGGTCGTTCTTGAGCTGCAGGTCGTTGATGTAAAAGGTCGGCTTCTTCGCGTTGGAGGCGAAGACCGGCCACCAGAGCAGCGGCACACCGCCCACCGTCACGGTGTTGCCGCGGCTGGTGATGAACTGCTGGTGCTCGACCGCCGGCTCACCGGTGGCGGGGTCGATCGTCGGCTGGCCGAAGGGGCTCGCGAGCGGCACCTGCTCGTCGGTGAACTCGAGCTCCCGTGACCGGAACTCCCACGTGGGCACGCCGAGCCGGCTCGACGTGAGTCCCGTCTGCTGGGCGACGAACCGGCTGCGATCGACCTGCCGGAGCACGTCGGCGCGGAGCCGGACGGCGCCCGAATAGTTGTCGACGGGCGTGAGCACGGTGGCTCCGGTGATCACACCGCTCGATCGCGGCACGTCGTAGAACATGTTCTCCGCCTCGACCACCCGCTGTCCCTGACGGAAGACGACATTGCCCTCCATGTAGAGTTCGAGCGGCACGTCGGCAGCCTGGGCGGCGCCGTCGAGGTCGGGCTGTGCCGAGCCGCGGGTCCAGATCACGAGGCGATCGGCGGAGATGTCGAGCGGGCCGGCGGGATCGACGCCGTCGATGACGAGATTCACGCCGGAGTTGATGACCGCAATCCACTCGTTGCCCGACGGGCTTGGCAGCCACTTGATGGCGAGCGGCACGCTCGATCGCGGGAAGGCCCGCAGCCGCCGGGCGGTCGCCGTCGCGGACACCTGTGGTGCGGCCGGCGAGCCAAACTCGCTGAACTGGGCCTGCTCGATCGGCGACTCCTCGAGACCGGCCCGGCGGACGGCCGATCCGGACCGTTCCGCGCCTGCGACACGCGGTTCGGCGGGCTCCTCGTAGATCGGCGGCCTGCCGGCCGGCGACACCACGCTGGCGAAGTCGAGGTTCGGGTCCCGCAGCGTCCAGAAGCGGCCGGCCCAGCGCGGCCCGCGCACCGTCGCCGGCTCATCGCCGCCGCCCGACCGCGACGTCACGCTCACGTCGCCAGCCATGCGGACGAGCATGCTGCGCACCCGCGGCCCGGCCTGTCCGTCATCGACCTCGTCATCGGCGGCACGGGACTGCTCGACCCACACGACAGCCTCGTGCGCCGTGGCCTCGGTCGAGCCCTGCACGATCGTCACGCCTCCCGTGAGATGCCAGACGTCGTAGGATCCCTCGGTCCAGCGGGACGCCTGAGTGGCCTTCACGGCAAGTGGCTCGGCGGGGTCGGCGGCCGGCACCTCGATGCGGCCGGCCTCCGCGATCGCAGCAGCGAGGCCCCGGGCCGGGAGCTCAGCCAGCGCGCCTGCGCTGGCTTCGGGGGGAACGATCGTCTCGGCGGCGAGGAGCCGCATGGTCGAGCTGATCGGCACGGCGAACGTCGCCAGCGCGGCGATCACGACGAGGCATGCCGCCGGCGGCATGCGCGCGGCACCGCATCGCAACCCGGCGCGGAGCCGCGGGGCATGATGACGGGGTGTCGATGGGATCGCGCGGTGCTGCACTCGGGCTCTTCGCTCGGAGGCTGAATCGCTCTGGGAGTCGGAAAAACCGCGGGTTTATAGGGGTGGCCGCGCCGGCGGGTCAAGGCATCGCGGCCGCCCGGTGGCGTCTGCAAGTCATGGCGGGGTGGGAGGTTATCGCCATGTCCACCGCTGACCGTGGGGGGCTGCCGGGGCGGACGGTCGCCGCGGCGACGCGGCAGGGGACGGGGCGAATGGAGCGATCGTGGCGATCCACGCGATGCGAGGGCGGGGAAAATACCGAACCACCCCGGCGATCCCGGTAAGATGGTCACCTTCGTTCGGCCGCATCGCGCAGCCCCCGCCCCTTAGCGAGTCGCCGACCTTGTCCGGCCCGTCGTACTCCAGCCTTTCCTCCCAATCCGCCGTGAACCCGTCGTTTGCCGACCGGATCGCGGGGAGGCTGATCGCCTGGCGCGGACTCCTGGCCCTCGTCGCGGTGGCGATTGCGGTCGTCTCCGTGGAACGATCGGGGCAACTGCAGTTTTCGCGGTCGATCGACACGATGTTCGACCGCAGCGATCCGTCGCTCGCGCCGTACGCCCGAATGACCCGGACCTTTGGTTCGAACGAGGTCGTCCTCGCCGCCTACGACGATCCCGACCTGTTCACGTCCGCCGGCATCGCCCGTCTGCGCGGCCTCGCAGAAGAACTCGCCTCGCTGCCGGGCATCGCCTCCGTGACGAGCCTGGCCAGCACGCCCCTTGGCGATCGGATCATCGATCTCGACGACGGGCTGACCGCGGGCTGGGCACGGCGGCTTGTCTCCTTGCTCGAGGGCTACGTCGTGGGCGCCGACCACCGCACCGCCTGTGTCGCCTGCGTGCTCGAGCCCCATGCCACCACCGTCGCCACCCCGCGGGCACAGGCAGTCTCCCGT
The DNA here is from genome assembly GCA_005789975.1 of Planctomycetaceae bacterium. The sequence goes on along the minus strand of SXWC01000029.1, from coordinate 2,896 downwards.
GCCGGCACGATCGACCAGATGCGGGCTCGAATGGATCAGGTGCCGATGGGCACCGTCGCGGGTGAGCCCGCGATGCTCCGCGACGGCTTCGCGATGCTCGAGCGCGACGGCAACATTCTCGGCACGGGCAGCGGTTTGCTCGCGGGTGCGGTGCTCCTGGCGTGCTTCCGCAGCCTGCGCTGGCTCGTCGTGCCGCTCGCCGTGGTCTTGCTCGCACTCTGGAGCACCCGGGGCGTGCTCGCCGTCGCAGGACTCAAACTGACCATGGTTTCGACCATGCTGTCGGCGATGATCACGGTCGTCGGCATCGCCACCGTGACACACGTGATCGTCGAGTTTCGCCGGCAACGGTCGCTCGGCCTCGATCCGCAGGCCGCGCTGCGGGGGGCGCTTTCCGTCCTCTTCTGGCCCGTGGTCGGGGCGATCGCGACCGACGTCATCGGCTTCGGATCCCTCGTCGCGAGCAACGTCGGACCGGTGCACGACTTCGGGATCATGACATCGCTCGGCGCCGCGCTGGTGCTGGTGGCGATCGGACTCGTGCTGCCCTTTCTCGCGCTCGCCGGCAGATTCGACGCCGACCCGCGGATGGCCTGGGGCGAGGGCTCGCTGGAGCTCGGCCTCGACCGCATGGTGAAACGCATCGTGCGGCACCCCAGGCCGATCCTCGTGCTCTCGACGGTCCTGGCAGCCAGCGCCATCGCCGGGATGCGGTGGCTCACCGTCGAGACGGATTTCACGAAGAACTTCCGCGATTCGAGCCCCACCGTCGCGTCCTACGAGATGGTCGAGTCGCGGCTCGGCGGTGCGGGCGTGTGGGACGTGCTCGTGCCGGCCCTGGAGCCGATCGATGCCGACCAACTCGACGCTCTCGACCGTCTCGCCGAGCGGCTGCGGGAGGAGGTCGTGGTCAGCAACGCCGAGGGCCAGGACGTCGCCGCCCTGACGAAGGTGATGAGCGTCGCCGACGTCCTCTCGGCCGCCCCGCTGTTTCCGCGGAGACTGCAGGCGTTGACCGTCAACGCCATGCTCCGGCAGACCGGCGACGAGCCGCCGGCCTTCGTGCGGGCTCTGGTCGGCCGCGATCCGCAGGATGGCAGCACCTGGTTCCGCATCATGCTGCGTGCCCGCGAACGACAACCGTCCGCCGCCAAGCAGTCGATCATCGGCCAGGTGCGGCGGATCGCCGCGGAGGAGCATCCTTCAGCCCCCGGCCGCCCCGGCGCGGAAGTGACGGGTTTCTTCGTCCTCTTGTCGCAGCTCGTCGACCGCATGCTCTCCGATCAGTGGCTCACGTTCCTGCTGGCCACCGCGGGCATCTTCGCGTTGCTCGCGTTTTCGTTCCGCAGCCTCCTGCTCGCCGCGATCGCGCTGGTCCCCAACGGGCTGCCGATCTTCGTCGTGCTGGGCCTGCTCGGCTGGATGGGCGAGCGGATCAACATGGGCACCGCGATGATCGCGGCGGTGTCGATGGGGCTGTCGGTCGATAGCTCCATTCACTACATCACCGCCTTCCGCCGTCGGCTCACGGCCGGCTCGTGCACGGCTGCGATTGAAATGGCCCATCAGACGGCCGGCCGGGCGATGATCTTTTCGACGCTCGCGCTCGCGATCGGCTTCCTCGCCCTCACCACCAGCGGCTTCATGCCGACGGTGTCGTTCGGCTGGCTGTCGTGTCTCACGCTGCTCGGCGGCCTCGCGGGCAACCTGGTCGTGCTCCCCGTGCTGCTCGTGCTCCTCTCGCCGTGGATCCGGGCGACCTCCCCGGCGGGCTGAAAACGGGTACAACAGGTCCTCCCCCGGAGTGCCGAATGATGACCCGTGAGTTTCTCCCGTCCGCCGGCAGCGTCGTCTGCGAGCCGTCCATCCGCCCACAGTCGATCGAAGCCGACGCGGTCGTCGTGTTTCTCGCCGAGGGGGGCATCGGCACCGGCCCCATCGCGGAGTTCGACGCGGCCACGGGGGGGCTCCTGGCCCGGCTCGCGGCGGCCGGCGAACTCACCGGCCGGCGGTATGAGTGCGTGCCCCTCCTCGCCGCACCGGGTCTGCGGGCCGGACAACTCGTCGTCGTGGGCATCGGGAAGCGGGAAGCGGTCGATGCCGGCGTGCTCTACCGGGCCGCGGCCACGGCCGCCCGACACCTCGCGGGCCGCCCGCGCAGCCGGGTCGCCTTCGTGGCCGACGGCTCATGGACCACGCGGCAGGTCGAGCAGGCCGTGGCGGGGGCGGCTGTCGGCATGGTCGGTCAGGATCTGTACCGCGCCGAACCAAAACGGACCCGCTTCGGCACGACGATCTGGGTCGCCGCCCCGGTCGAGGCCCTCGAGCGGGGCACGGTCATCGCCGACGGCGTCAATCTCGCCCGGCGGCTCGTCAACATGGCTCCCGACGACATCTACCCGCAGTCCTTCTCGGAGGAGTGTGCCGCGATTGCCGGTCGCACGGGGCTCGACATCGATATCTGGGACGAGACCCAGCTCGTCCGCGAGCGGTGCAATGCGATGCTCGCGGTGGGCCGGGGGAGCGTCCGCTCGCCACGCCTGGTCATCCTGCGTTACCGCGGAGCCGGGCGGACAGGCCAACAGTCCGCCGCGACCGACGAGGCCCCCGACCTCGCATTCGTGGGCAAGGGGGTCACGTTCGACTCGGGCGGTCTCTCGCTCAAACCGTCCGACGGCATGCTCACGATGAAGTGCGACATGTCCGGAGCGGCGGCCGTGCTCGCCGCCATGGCCACGATCGCGGCCCTGCGACTGCCGATCAACATCGTGGCCGGCATCGGTCTCGTCGAAAACATGACGGGGCCGGCCGCCTACAAGCTCGGCGATGTGATCACCGCCCGCAACGGCACCACCATCGAGGTGCACAACACCGACGCCGAGGGCCGCGTCGTGCT
>SXWC01000028.1 GCA_005789975.1 Planctomycetaceae bacterium | reverse complement strand
GCCCCAACGGCGCCGGCAAGACCACCACGCTCAAGCTGCTCCTCGGGCTGATCTTTCCGACGTCGGGCGAGGCGCTCGTGTTCGGCCGTCCGGCCACCGACGTCTCGAAGAACGAGCGCATCGGATACCTGCCCGAGGAATCGTACCTCTACAAGTTTCTCGACGCCGAGGAGACGCTCGACTTCTATGGTCGCCTCTTCGGCATGTCTCCCGAGGAACGCGGCCGCCGGGCCGCGGCCCTGATCGAGATGGTGGGGCTGTCGCGGGATCGGAAGCGGCAACTGCGGGAGTATTCCAAGGGCATGACCCGGCGCATCGGCGTGGCCCAGGCGCTGATCAACGATCCCGAACTGGTGATCCTCGACGAGCCGACCAGCGGCCTCGATCCGATCGGCACCCGCGAAATGAAGGATCTCATCATCGACCTCAAGGCACGGGGCAAGACGGTCATCATGTGCTCGCACCTCCTGGCCGATGTCGAGGATGTCTGCGACCGCATCGCCGTGCTCCACCAGGGCGAACTGAAGGAACTCGGCCGCGTCGAGGAGCTGCTGCGGGTCACGGGCGTGACGCAGATTCGGGCCACGGGGCTGTCGCCGGCGGCCACGGCGGAAGTGAGGGCCGTGCTCGAGCGGCATGGAGCCGCGGACATCGACATCGGCAACCCGCGATCGACGCTCGAAGACCTGTTTCTCGAGGTGGTCAGGGACACCGAGGCCCGCCCCGGCCGCCGTGCACGCCGTCCCGGCGCTTCCGAAGCCACGCGAACAGGGTGACCGTGGTCCATGGTGCTCGAGCAACAAATACCGCGGTTCGCCGAGTGGATCGGTCCGGCCCTGATCGGATACCTGGCGGTGGCCGGCATCGCCCTGCTCGTCGCGGCCATCCTGACCTGGATCGCCCAGGCGATCGCCAACGGTCCGCTCGCCGCCGGTGACCGGGTCTACCGCGGCCTGCTCGCGGGGTTGGCCGACCTTTCACGGCCGTCGCCGCGGCGGGTCTGGGCGCTGGCGCGGCTGGCGATCCAGGAGTCGCTGCGTCGCAATGTCCTCATCGTGCTCGCGGTGTTCGCCCTGATCATCCTCTTCGCCGGCTGGTTTCTCGATCCGACGAGCGTCGATCCGGGGCGGCTCTACATCGGGTTCATTCTCAGCGCCACCAACCTGCTCGTCTGCCTGGTGACGCTCGTGCTGTCGGTCTTCAGCCTGACGGCCGACATCAGGTCGCGGACCATCCAGACGGTCACGACCAAGCCGGTCCGCACGTCCGAGATCGTCCTCGGACGCATGCTCGGATTCGCGGTGGTGGGCACCTGCCTGCTCGGGCTGATGGGGCTTGCCGGGTGGGCGTTCGTGGTCCGGAGCGTGAGTCACGGCCACACCCTCACGGCGGACGACGTGTTCGATCTGACCGATGGTGAAGGATCGCCGGCGGGCGCCGAAGGGCGGACGAGCCTCGATCGGGGGCATCGGCATCGCGTCAGGCTCGACGCCGCCGGCGACGGAATCGCCGAAACCACCCAGGGTCACCGGCACCAGGTCGCCCTTTCAGGGACGACTGCCGCGGGGGAGAAGACCTTCGCCGTGGGCCCGGCAATCGGCCTGCTCGAGGCTCGCCGGCCGCTCCGGGGCACGCTCCGCTTCCTCGACCGCGAGGGGCGTCCGACCGCGAAGGGGATCAGCGTGGGATCGGAGTGGGCCTATCGGCAGTACATCGAGGGGGGCACGGCCGGGGCCGCGATCTGGACGTTCGACGGGGTGTCGCCCCGGGAGTTTCCCGAGGGCCTTCCGCTGGAGATGATCGTGCGGGTGTTTCGCACCTACAAGGGCGAGATCGAGGAGGGGATCCATGGCACCGTGCAGGTCCGGAATCCCACGAGCGGACTCCGCAGCGAATCGCTCCCGATCGTCGCCCGCGAGTTCAGCATCGACTCGCTGCTCATTCCGCGACGGATCAACACCGTGCTCGCCAACGGCGAGTTGCGGGAGGTCGATCTGTTCGCCGATCTGGTCTCCGACGGCCGCATCGAGATCTGGCTGCAGTGCCTCGAACCAGCCCAGTATTACGGCGTGGCCCAGGCCGACTTCTACCTCCGGGCGGGCGACGGATCGTTCGCGCTCAACTACGCCAAGAGTTGCGCCGGCATCTGGTTCTGCATGCTCCTCGTCACGGCGATCGGGGTGATGTTCAGCACGTTCCTGTCCGGCCCGGTCGCCCTGGTCGCCACGATCGCGATCCTCCTGATCGGCCAGTTCCGGGAGTTCATCGCCCGGCTTTTCGAGAGCCAGGTGACGGGCGACGCCAGGATCGTGCCCGGCGGGGGGCCGGTCGAATCGCTCTATCGGATCGTGACCCAGACCAGCATCACGCTCGAACTCGACCCGACACCGGCGGTGATGGCCATGAAACTGGTCGATACGATCCTCCTGGCCCCGATGCGGGTCGCCGCGGGCATCTTCCCGTCGCTGTCGTCCCTCGGCACCAGCGATTTCGTGGCGGGAGGCTTCGAGATCCCCGCCGATCTGCTGGCGGCCCAGGCCTGTGAGACCCTGGGCTACGTGCTTGCCTTCTCGGTGGCCGGCGTGTTCTGCCTCAAGGCCCGGGAGGTGGCGTCATGAGCGCATCGCGGGGAGAAATGCGGCGCCCGGCGGGGCCGTCGTGGCTGGGTTTGAGGCCGGAGACGCTCCTGGCACTCGTGGCGATCGCCGTCCTGTTGATCCCCCTGTCGGCGCTCAGTCAGCCCGCCGACTCGTCGAGCGCGGGGGGGCTGCTGGCCAGGCTGCGGGCCCGGTTCGGGCTCTCGCAGGCGAACCTCGGCGAGGTCGATCCGACGAGCGAAACGATGCGGTTCGCCACGCTCGGGCTCAAGAACATCGCCGTCACCCTGCTCTGGGACCGGGCCAACCACTACAAGAAGGTCGAGGACTGGACCAGCCTGTCAGCGACGCTCGAGCAGATGACGAAGCTCCAGCCCAACTTCTACACGGTCTGGGACTTCCAGGCGCACAATCTCTCCTACAACATCTCGGTGGAGTTCGACGATTTCCGTGACCGGTATGCGTGGGTGATGAAGGGGATCGAGTTCCTCCGTCAGGGCATCTCCCACAACACCCGCGAGCCACGGCTGCTCGGCCGCATGGGCTGGTTTATCGGCCAGAAGATCGGCAGATCGGACGAGAAGTCGCAGTTCCGCAGGCTCTTCAAAGCCGACGACGACTTTCACGACCGGGACGATCCCGATCGCACGCTCCCGGAGCGGGACAACTGGCTGGTGGCGAGGGAGAAGTATCGGGCCGGGCAACGGCTCGCCGATTCCGGGGCGCCGCTCAAGACCACGCCCCTGATCTTCCACAGCGAACCGATGATGACGGCGATCAACTACGCGCGGGCCATCGAGGAGGACGGCGAGTTTGGTCCGGTCGCGAAGGACGCCTGGAAGCTGGCCAACGAGGAACTCGGCCGGTTCGCCGAGCGGGACATCCCGACGAGCTGGGGCGTGCCGATCCAGCTGCGACTGCGTGAGGCGGAGGAAAAAAGGGCCGGCCAGCTGGCCGACGAGCTCGAGCAGCTCCTCCCCGGGCAGTTCACCGGACTGGTCGAGGCGCGGCGGCGCGGGCTGACCGCGGAACAGCGGGCGGCGCTCGACACCCCGCCGCTGGACCGCACGGATGCCGAACAGCGGCTCGCGGCGGCGGCCGAGAGCCAGCTCGCCGTCACCTGGAAAGCGGTCGCCCGCGCGGCGCCCGCCGACGTTCGCGAGCGGGCGGAGCGGCTGGCACGCGAGCAGACGGAGGCGCAGGAGCGGGCGACCATGATCGACCGCTACCGCGACATCGTGAACTTCGACTTCTGGAAGGCTTCCTGCGAGGCGGAGGTCACCGATGCGGCCATCCGCGCCCACGAGTCCATCTGGCGGGCCGACCGTGAGTTTTCGGCCGCCCGGCTCCAGGCCGCGAAGCTGGCCTACGAGGAGGGCTTCAAGGCCTGGCGGGAGGTGTTCGACGGATCGAAGGTTCTCCGCGAGGACCAGCTGACCGCCGACGACATGGTGGAGGTGGTCGATCGCTACCGAAAGGTGCTCGAGCAGCTCGACGAGCCGTTTCCGTCGGCGTTCGTCCTTCAGGACCTGCTCGACCGTGCCGGCCCCCGGCAATAGGCGGCCGCCCCTGCGACTGTCACGCCGTCCTCGAGACCAGCAGTTTGTCGATCCGGCGGCCGTCCATGTCGACGACCTCGATTCGCAGACCGCGCCACTCGAGCGTGTCGCCCGCCGCGGGGATCCGTTCGAGTTCCGCCAGCACGAGGCCCGACACGGTGGAATACTCCCGGGGCAGAGGCTCGACCTTGAGGTCGAGCCGCTTCACGAGGTCTTCGACGCCGGCTCCCCCGTCGATGAGCCATGAACCGTCCTCGCGCCTGACGAAACTCTCCACTTCCTCGCGGCGGTGTTCGTCGTGGATCTCGCCGACCAGCTCCTCCATCACGTCCTCGAGCGTGACCAGGCCCTCGGTGCCGCCATACTCGTCGAGCACGATGGCGAGTTGGTTCCGCTCCTTCTGGAAGAGTTCGAGCAGCCGATTGAGGGGCATGGTCTCGGGGACGAAAATCGGCCGGTGGAGCATCTTGCGGAGTTCGATCGGCCAGCCCATCCAGGTGGTGCGGAGCACGTCCTTGATCGAGACGTAGCCGATGATGTGGTCGAGCGACCCCTCGTACACGGGCAGTCGCGAGCACCCCGCCATCGCAATCGCCCCGAGTATCTCCGCCTGAGGCGTGTCGATGTCGAGCGCGTCGAGGTCGATGCGGGGCCGCATGATGTCGCGGACGTTCCGCTCGCCGAGCCTCAGGGCCTCGCTGGCGACCGATTGCTCAACCGCCTCGAGCAGCCCCTCGGCGCGCCCGGTCTCGAGCAGGTGCTCGATGTCGTCGACCGAGACGCTGGGCTCCGTCTGCTTGCCGGCACCGAGCAGGAAGAGCACCGCCGACGTCGCCAGGCTCATGCCCCACACAAGCGGCCGGGCCACCCAGGCGAAGAGCTGCATCGCGGGGGCGGCGAGTCTGGCGAACGACTCGGCTCTGCGGAGCGCCAGCCGCTTCGGCACGAGTTCGCCGAAGAGGAGGGTCACGAACGACAGGAGCATCACGAACACGGTCAGCGCGATCGGGCGGGCGATGATTGCGAGCGACGGCGGCCCCTTCTGGGCGATCCAGCTCGTGACATCGCTCACCAGCCGGTCGCCACCGTACGCCGCGGCGAGCGTGCCGACGAGCGTGATGCCGCTCTGCACCGTGGGAAGAAAGCGATCGGGACTGGAGGCGAGTTCGAGGGCGGCACGGGCCCGCCGGTCCCCCTGCTCGGCCATGGCCCGCAGGCGTCCGCGACGGCTGGCGACGATCGCCATCTCGGCACCGGAAAAGAATCCGTTGGCGAGGATCAGCACGAGGACGATCAGGATTTCCGTGAGCATGTTCGGCCGGCAGGGGGCGTGGAGGGGCGGGTGCTTCGGCGGTCAGCGTGTGAGGGGCTCGTCACGATCGATCACCGCGAGGTTGTCGCGATGAACGACCTCCTCGTAGGGAATGGAGCCGAGCACCTCGGCGATCCGCTCCGTTCGCAGGCCGGCGATCCGGCGGAGCTCGTCGGCGTCGTAGTTGACGAGGCCCCGCGCGAAGACGCGGCCGTCCGCGGCGGCCAGGGCGACCACGTCGCCGGTCGCGAAGTCGCCCTCGAGGCCGCGGATCCCGGCGGCCAGGAGGCTGCGGCCCCCCGTCACCACCGCCTCGCGAGCGCCGGTATCGACGACCACCGTGCCCCGGGCGTCGGCCGACCAGCCGAGCCACCGCTTCCACGCCGGCATCGTTTCCGCCCGGCCGGTGAAGAGCGTGCCGACCGGTTCGCCACGGCAGATCCGCTCGAGCACGTCGTCGTCGCGGCCCGACGCGACGATGCAACTGCCGCCCGCCTCGGTCACCATGCGGGCGGCGGCGATCTTGCTGGCCATGCCCCCCTTCGAAAGACCACCGAGCCGGTCCTGGGCGAGGCCGGTGATCGTCGCGTCGATGCGGGGCACGTGCCGCAGGATGTTGGCGCCGGCCTCCGACGGGTGGCGGTCGAAGAGGCCTTCGACGTCGGAGAGCAGGACCAGCAGCGGGGCCCCGAGCAGCGTGGCGACGAGGGCGGCGAGCCGGTCGTTGTCG
>SXWC01000027.1 GCA_005789975.1 Planctomycetaceae bacterium | reverse complement strand
TTGCCGACGTTGGGCAGTCCGACGATGCCTGCTTCCATGATGAGTGGCGGGGCTCCGGGGCGGGGTGATGGGCGAACCGCGGTATGATGCCCGATATGCCCCGCCAAGCCCATCCCCGGCTGCTGCGTCCGCTCACCGCCGACTTCTTCGCTCGGCGGGCCGACACGGTCGCACGCGAACTGCTCGGATCGCGGCTCGTGGCACGCGGTGCCGATGGCCGGCTCCGGCGGTATTTCGTCTTCGAGACCGAGGCCTACCTCGGGCCGCACGATCTGGCCTGCCACGGGTCGAAGGGCATGACCAAACGCAATGCCGCGATGTTCGGTCCGGCCGGCCGGTGGTATGTCTATCTCTGCTACGGCATGCACTGGATGCTGAATATCGTGACCGGTGCCGAGGGAGTGCCGGCGGCCGTGTTGATCCGGGGCGTCGGCGGGCACGTCGGGCCGGGACGGGTCACGAAGGCCCTCGGGATCGACCGGTCGTTCGACGGGCGGCCCGCCAGCCGGGCGATTGGGCTCTGGTTCGAGCCGGCCGCAGACCGCGTGCCGCCGCGGCTGGTCGAACGAACGCCGCGGATTGGAGTGGACTACGCCGGGGCCTGGGCCGATAAACCGCTCCGGTTCGTCGTCGATCCCGCGGGGCGTCCTACAATCGTCGGGTAAGGGAGATCTCAGCCATGCACCAGCGTGTTTTCAGTCTGACCGGGATTCTCGTCGCAGGAGCGATCATCATGAGTGTCGGAGCCACAGGGGTCGCGGGAGCCGATGCCTCGAAACTGGCGAAGGCGACGTTCGCCGGTGGCTGCTTCTGGTGCACGGAAGCGGTCTATGCCGAACTCAAGGGCGTGGAGGGCGTCACCAGCGGTTACATCGGGGGACAGGTGCCGGATCCCACCTACAAGGACGTCTGCACCGGGCTCACCGGCCACGCCGAGGCGATCGAAATCGAGTATGACCCCGCGGTTGTGCCGTTCGAGAAGCTGCTCGAGGTCTTTTTTGCCACGCACGACCCGACCACCAAGAACCGGCAGGGGGCGGACGTGGGCACGCAGTATCGCTCCGGAGTCTTCTATCACGACGACGAGCAGAAGCGGATCGCCGAGGAAGTGATCAAGCGGCTCGACGACGCCAAGGTGTTTCCGGGAAAGATCGTGACGGAGGTCACGAAGGCGACCATCTTCTATCCTGCGGAGGCGTATCATCAGGACTACTTCGCCAACAATCCGACGCAGCCCTACTGCCAGGCCGTCGCCGCCCCGAAGGTGGAGAAGGTCCGCAAGGTGTTCAAAGATCTCGTGAAATGACGCCGGCCGACGAACTCCTCCGCGGCGTCGAACTGGCGCTGGCCGGTTCCTGGGACGAGGCCCACGACATCGCCCAGCGGCACGAGGGGGATGCGGCCGCCGATTGGCTTCACGCGGTGCTGCACGCGATCGAGGGGGACGCGGGCAACGCTCGGTATTGGTACCGCCGCTGTGGGAAACTCGATCGCGCGGGAGCCGATACGGTGGCGGAACTCGAGGCGATCCGGGGGTCGCTCGAGCGGGGCTAGGGCCTGAGCACGGCACTCGTTTTCGTGCAAGCCGACGGGCCGTGAGGCTGCCGGGCTCTTGCGTTGTGCGGCTCGGGGCTGCCCATGCCCCGTCGCCGGACGTTCGCTGCGCCCGTCCAGGGCTCCGCTCACTCGGATGCCGCCTGCGCTTCGCCATCCTGGCTGCGCTGGTCGGCATACGCCGGCTCCTGGGCACGGGCAGCCCCTCGCTGAGTTTCTTTATCGAGAAAGCCCCCGATCGTGAGGCGTCGGCCATGGATGGCCCGCCAGCCGTGCCGTTACGCGTCAGCGTAACGTGCCTTCGGCCCTGGAGGGCCGAGGCCCGGCATGAGCGAACCTTGGCTTCGCCATCGCCGGGCCGTGAGGCTGCCGGGGCCATGGATGGCCCGCCAGCCGTGCCGTTACGCGTCAGCGTAACGTGCAACGAGCTCGCCCGCTTCGACCGGCGTGCCGGGCGCGACGAGCACTTCGGCGAGCTTGCCATCCCGCTCGGCGTAGACCGTCGTTTCCATCTTCATGGCCTCGAGCGAGAGCAGCTTCTGGCCCTTGGTCACCGCATCGCCGGGCTTCACGGCCACCGTCACGATCAGGCCCGGCATCGGGGCACCGACCTCGCGGGCGTCGCCCACCGCGGCCTTCGGCCGCCGTTGCACCTTCGCTTCGAGGCTCTTGTCGGCCACCGACACGCTGCGGGGCTGGCCGTTCAGTTCGAAGAACACCGTGCGCGTGCCGTCGGCGTGCGGCTCGCCCACCGTCAGCAGGCGGATCAGCAGCGTCTTGCCCGGCTCGATGTCGACGGGAAGTTCCTCGCCCGGCTTCGGTCCCTCCAGGAAGGCCGGCGTGGGGAGCACGCTCACATCACCGTGCTTCGCGCGATGGGCGGCGAAGTCGGCAAACACGCGGGGGTAGAGGAGCCACGAGAGCACCTCGCGGGGCGAGGCGGTGCGGCCCACCAGTTCGGTCACCCTCCTGCCCGCGGCCGCGAAATCGGCAGGCGGGAGCGACTCCCCGGGGCGGCCGGTGACGATGTCGGCCTTGCGGACGATCCGCTTGACGACATCGGGCGGAAAGCCTCCCGGCGGCTGCCCCATGCGGCCCGCCAGCAGATCGATCACCGATTCGGGAAATGCGAGCTCGCGGGAGTCGGTGAGGAGGTCGGAGGCGTGCATGTTGTTGGTCACGAGCAACAGCGCGAGATCGCCGACCGACTTGCTCGTGGGAGTGACCTTCACGATGTCGCCCACCAGTTGGTTGACGTCGGCGTAGGCCCGGCAGACTTCTTCCCAGCGCTCGCCGAGTCCGAGTGCCTTGGCCTGCTCGAGGAGATTGGTGAACTGGCCGCCCGGCATCTCGTGGAGGTAGAGATCCGCGTCGGGCGCCTTCATGCCGCATTCGAAGGCGGTGTAGTGTTCGCGGACGGCCCCCCAGTAATGGGAAAAGTGCCGCAGTGGTTCCGGGTCGAGGCCGGTGTCGAGCGGCGTGTGGCGGACGGCATCGACGATCGCGTTGAGGTTGGGCTGGCTCGTGAGGCCGGCGAACGAGGCGAAGGCGGCATCGACCACGCTGGCGCCGCTCCTGGCCGCCTCGAGGGCGCTGGCCAGCGATGCTGCCGAGGTGTCGTGGGTGTGGAAGTGGATGGGGATGCCGACTTCAGCCCGCAGTGCCGACACGAGTTTGCCGGCGGCAAACGGCTTGCAGAGGCCCGCCATGTCCTTGATGGCGAGCATGTGCGCGCCCGCCTTCTCCAGCTCCTTGGCGAGCTTGACGTAGTAGTCGAGCGAATACTTGGAGCGTTTGGGATCGAGAACGTCGCCGGTGTAGCAGACGGCCGCCTCGCAGATCGCGCCGCTCTGGACGACGGCATCGATCGCCACCCGCATGTTCGGCACCCAGTTGAGCGGATCGAAGACGCGGAACACGTCGATCCCCGCGGCCGCCGATTCCCTGACGAACTCCTGGACGACGTTGTCGGGATAGTTCGTGTAGCCGACGGCGTTGCTCGCCCGCAGCAGCATCTGGAAGAGGACGTTGGGAATCCGCTCCCGCAGGACCAGGAGCCGATCCCAGGGGCATTCCTTGAGGAACCGCATCGAGGTGTCGAACGTGGCTCCTCCCCACATTTCCAGCGAGAAGAAGCCGGCGCACTCCCGGGCGTAGGCGTCGGCCACCGCCAGCATGTCGTGCGTCCGCATCCGGGTGGCGAGGAGCGACTGATGGGCGTCGCGCAGCGTGGTGTCGGTGATGAGGAGCCGCTTCTGATCGCGAACCCAGCCGGCAAACTTCGTGGCGCCGAGTTCCTTGAGCTTGTTTCGGGTGCCGGACGGCGGCGGCGCGAAGCGATCGAACTCCGGAAGCGGTGCCGGCTGACGGCGTGCCGCGGCAGGGCGGCCCTTCACGAGCGGGTTGCCGTTGACGATCACGTCGGCGAGGTATTCGAGCACCCGCGTGGCCCGGTCGCGGCGGATCGGGAAGTCGAAGAGGGCGGGTGTCTCGTCGATGAACCGCGTGGTGCAGTTGCCGGCGAGAAATTCGGAGTGGGTGACGAGATTGATGAGGAACGGGATGTTCGTCTTCACGCCGCGGATCCGAAACTCCTGCAGGCAGCGCTCGATGTGCCCGGCTGCCTCCTGGTGGGTCAGGCCGCGGGCGGTGACCTTCACCAGGAGAGAGTCGAAGTAGGGCGTGACGACGGCGCCCGAGAAGGCCGTGCCGGCGTCGAGGCGGATGCCCATCCCGCTGGCCGAGCGGTAGGCCGTCATCCGGCCGTAGTCGGGCAGGAAGCGATTCTCGGGATCCTCGGTCGTGACGCGGCATTGGATCGCCGCCCCCATCGACCGGATCGCCTTCTGGTCGCCGAGCCCGACCTGCGGGTCGGAGAGCTTGTGTCCCTGGGCCACGAGCAGCTGCCGCCGCACGATGTCGATGCCGGTGATTTCCTCGGTGACCGTGTGCTCC
>SXWC01000026.1 GCA_005789975.1 Planctomycetaceae bacterium | reverse complement strand
GAGGCGGCGGCCGCGCCGTCGTGCTGCGGCGGCGGGTCCGACGACGAACCGCCGGAAGAAATCCCCGGCATGCCTCACGGTGCCGGCCTTCGCGGCCTCGTGCTCCGCGCGATGCTGGCCTGCGGCGGCGTCGCCGACGAGTGGTCTTCGGGATGCGTGTCGCTGCCACCGCCGCTCGTGGCGTGGGTCACCAGCGGCGTCGCCATAGCGACGATCACGATCACCGACGACCCGCTCGAAGCCCTCTCCCGTTCTCCCGACGCGCCGCCCCCCAGGGCGGGCTGAGCTGGCGATCACCTCCAGCCGCCCGCGGCGGCCGCACCGTGCATGGGTGCGGCACGCCCACCCTGTCGGTCGAGTCTGCGCGCAGCGTGCGCGTCAGCGACCGACGGGCGACGCCATGTTCGGGAGCCCCTGCATGCCGGTACCCGCTTCGGGGACTGCGGCGCATCGCCGCAGCGACCCTCCGCCCCCCCATGGTTTCACACTCGTGGAACTGCTCGTCGTCATCGCCATCATCGGTGTGCTGATCGGCCTGCTCCTGCCGGCGGTGCAGTCCGCCCGCGAGGCGGCCCGGCACATCACGTGCGCGAGCAACCTCCGCCAGTTCGGCCTCGCGATGCTCGTCTACGAGAGCGGCAAGCGGGCCTTTCCCCCGACCGATGCCCGCGGGAGCGGCAGCCCCAGCGGCACCGCGACGGGCGGCTGGTCGCTGCATGCCCGCCTGCTGCCCTATGTCGAAGAGACGACGCTGGCCGCCGGATTCGACTTCAAGAAAGCGGCCTTCACCGGCTCGTTCGGCAATCAGCAGCCCGCGCCGGCCTTCGCCCCGCTGTTTGCGACCCCGATCCCGATGCTCTTGTGCCCGAGCGATCCGGCGCCGGCGGTCACCCTCTGCAACGGTTTCCGCTACGGCGGCAACAGCTACATGGTCAGCGTCGGCAGCGGCACGGCGAACGGACGGGGGAGCTTCTTCTGGAACTTTGCGCGGCCGACCGACGGCATCGTCTACGAAAACTCCCGCGTGCGGATGGCGCAGATCACCGACGGCGCATCGAAGACGGTCATCGCCAGCGAGACGGTGCGGAGCGTCGGCGGCGACTCCGACTTCCCGGCGGGCTCCCGGCCACCGACTCCGTTCCAATACACGTTCAACGGCTCGAACGACTTCAACTCCAGCGATGTTTCCCTCAAGGCCAATGCGTCGGCGCCGACGACCGCCGAAATCGACAGCCTCCTTGCCGCATGGGCCACCCGGACGGCGGCGGCCTACAACTGGCGGGGTGCAGCCAGCACCGGAATGAGGGCTCGGGGCGTGTCATGGGCCGCGACCACGCAGGGCAACAGCCTGACCAACGGCTTCCTGAGTCCCAACAGCCCGATCCCCGACTACGTCGTCCACTGGTCGGGGTTCTTCGGGCCACGAAGCTGGCATCGCGGCGGGGCCCACGTGCTCTTCGCCGACGGCCACGTCGCCCCGCTCACCGCCGACACCGATACGAGCCTCCACCGCGGGCTGCACAGCATCGCCGGCGGCGAGTCGGTGCAGGCCGAGTTCTGACGCTTTTTCTCTCGATGCCCCGGAGTCATGGTTCATGAATGATCGCCCGATGACGCGTCTCTCTGTTCTGCTCGCCACCGTGCTGACCCTGCTGTCGATGGGCTCGGCCCGCGCCCACGACACCTGGGTGCAGGTGTCCTGTGCCCTGGTCCGCCCGGGCGACGTGGCCCACGTCGATCTCGTGCTCGGCAACCACGGCAATGACCACCGCGATTTCAAGATCGCCGGCAAACTGGCGACGCTCGATGGCGCGACGCTGGCCGTGATCGGGCCCGATGGAACCACCACCGATCTCGTGCCGGCGGCCGTCGGCGGCGTTCCGTGAGCCGCTCGGGCACCCGCTCGAGTTCGTGCTCGACATCCCCCAGCGATCCCGCCGCGAGTGAGCCGGCGTGCACGTGTCGCCAGCGTTCAATCACCGGCTCGGGGGCGACAGGAGTCTCGTCGCCGGGGCGAGGACGCCCAAGGCTCCTCGAGCGTTCGCCGACCCCCTCGCCTTCGTCGTCGAAGGATGCCGTCTCGATGCCCTCCCGCTGCGATTGAACCTCACGCCAGCCGGGCGGCCAGTGCGATCGCGGCCGTCTCGACGCGGAGGATGTGGGGCCCGAGGCCGATCCGCTCAACGCCCGCGGCAGCGAGAAGGGCGAGTTCGTCGGCCGTGAAGCCGCCCTCCGGCCCCACGAAGCCGAGTACCGTGCGGCCCGCTGTGGCCGGCGAGGAGGCGGCGAGCGGCGGGGCTCCCGGATCGGCGACGAGCATCGAGGCGGCGGCCGGCCGCTCCCGGAGGATCTCGGCGATGGTCTGCGGTTCACCGATTTCCATGAGCGTGTTGCGTCCCGACTGCTTGCAGGCCTCGAGCACCCCGCGGCGGAGCCGGTGCGCCGCCGCCGGCGTCGCCTCGGCCACGCCCCGCAGGGTGACCAGCGGCACGAGCCGGGCGACGCCGAGTTCGGTGAGTTTTTCGACGAGCCACTTCTGCCGGTCTCCCTTGGGCAGCGCGACGGCGAGCGTGAGTGGCGGGGTGATCGCGACGGCGGCCACCAGCGGTTCGCCCAGTTCGAGCGTCACCTCGTCGCGGCCGATCGTCATCACCCGCGCGGGCCACTCGACACCGCTGCCGTCGAACACGCGGACCAGGTCGCCAACCTTCCCCCGCAGCACGCGGACGAGATGCCGCGCCTCGTCGCCCTCGAGCAGGGCACGGCCCGCGTGAGGCGGCGACAGCAAAAAAAATCGGTCGCTCATCGGCACTGATCCATGCGGAACACGGGGTCGATCCCGTTGTTCGTGAATCAAAAGAGGTCTGGGCGGGCGGCACGAGAAGAGTACCCCGGCCAGAGTGGCGTGGCGATCCGTGGGCTGTCACACCGCTGGCCCACGCCGTCGGAAGCGGAGGCGACGGGGGAGACGGATCGCGAACAGACCGGAAACAGCGGCCAAGTCGCTCCTGACCCGCCGACACATCCTCGCTACACTCCGGCCATGTCACGCGATCGACTCCATCTCGCAGCAGCCGCCTTCGACGGCGGGCTCGATCCCGCCAGCTTCCATGCGGGGCCCGCACAGGACGAGGCCTTGGCCCGGCTCGAATGGCTGCTCACCGAGCGGCAACGGTGCGGGCTGGTGGTGGCCGCATCCGGCCTGGGCAAGAGCCATCTGGCGGCCATGGCGGCCCGGCGACTCGGGGGCCTCGGGGCAGAGGTGGCCGTGCTCTCGCTGCACGGCCTGCCGCCGGGCGAATGGCTCGATCTCCTGCTCGCGCGGCTGCCCCTCGATCCGGCCAGCCGCGCCGAGGCGACCCGTCCCTGGCTCGCGCTCGAAAACCGGCTCCGCGAAAACACCCTGATGGAGCGGCCCACCGTCCTCGTCTTCGACGACGTCGATCATGCTCCCGACGACGCACTCGTCGGCATCGCCCGCCTGGCGGCCGCGGGTGAACCACGCTTCGCCTCGACGGTGATCGTGGCGATGGCGACTCCGGCGGGGCTGCCACGGGTGCCCGATGCCCTCCGGCTCCGTGCCGCGGTTCGTATCGACCTGCCGTTCTGGAGCGCCGACGACGTCGTGGCCTACGTGGCAGCGACACTCCACCGCGGTTCGGCCGACGCCGACGCCTTCTCGGACGCCGCGGTGACCACGCTCGCACGGTTTTCCGGGGGGGTGCCCCGCATGGTCTGTCGGCTCGCCCGGCTCTCCGCCATCGCAGCCGCCGGCGAGTCGCTCGACCGCGTCGATGCCGCGACGGTCGAACGCGTCTGGCGGGAACTTCTCCCCGCCGAGACCGATGCCGCGGACGATTCACACGACTCGCCGGGAAGGCCGCACGCCCGCGGCCAGATCAAAGCCGTTCGCCAACTCTGGGGATAGCAGCCTGGCGACCGCGGAGCCCTGGGCGTTTCCACGAATCGATCAAGTGGACAAACCCCATGGAGGACGTTGTCCACGCCCTCCGGGGCGCCGCGCGGATCCCTCCGGGGCGCCGCGCGGATTCAGGGGCGGGGTGAGATCTACTTGCGGATCGCGACCAGGGCCTGCTTCGCGGCGGCGCTCACCTTGCCGTTCTTGTCGGCCGCCATCTTCTCGAGCGACGGCACCGCCTTCTTCGCGTTCGCCCCCATGTTGGCGAGTTCGCGGGCCGCGTTGATCCGCGTGTCGGGGGCGGGGCTTCTCAGATCCTCGATGTAGGCGTCGAGCAGCAGCCCCCCCATCGTTGTCGGACCCTTGGACTGTTTCCCCGGCTTGCGGGAGGATTTCGACGTCTTCGCCGATTTTGCCCGCGACTTCTTCGCACCCGAGCAGCCCGCCGCTGCCACGAGCATCATGACCATCCAATCCCTGCGCCGCATGCGTCTCAAGCCTCCATCGACGTCGTCCGGGCCCGCCGCCGCGACGCTTTGGGCAAGGGGAGATGGTAGCAGGGTGCGGCGGCGGCTGAAAAACGCCGCTGGTCCGGCCCGGTCATTCCTGCACCGCGCGGCTTCGAATAAACTTGTGGCCGAAACCCCTCGAGGAGCAGTGCGACCGTTGGAAAGACAGGACTCCACCCCCCCGCGGCGGTTCATCGCGGTCTCGCCCGATGATGGTTCGGCGATCGACCTCGGGCACCCGGCGTTCGCCGCCCTGCTCTCCTGGCTCGTTCCCGGTCTCGGCCAGATCTACCAGGGCCGCAGGCTCAAAGGCCTCGTCTTCATGGTGACCATCCTCACCGCGTTCCTTTCGGGCATGTGGCTGGGTGGTGGCAAGGTGGTCTACGCGTCGTGGAAACCGGACGAGAAGCGATGGGCCTTCCTCTGCCAGGCCGGCATCGGCTCGGCCGCCATTCCCGCCATGATCCAATCGTGGCGGCTGGGGGGCTCGGCCCGGGAGCCTCTCTTCGCCAGCAGCTTCATGGCCCCGCCACTCTCCCGCGGGCAGGCGGTCACGCCGGCGTACGCCCAGCGGCTCGCCGGCAACGACCCCGACCTCGACGCGGAAGACTTCCAACCGCTGCCCCCCTGGCAGCAGTTCCGGCCCCTGCCCCGGGGCGGCGTTCTCGATCGCCGACCAGCCGACCAGCTCTCGCTCTGGCACCAACGGCTCGGCCGGTTCTTCGACATCGGCACCCTCTACACCATGCTTTCGGGGATGCTCAACCTGCTGGTGATCTACGACGCCTGGTCGGGACCGATGCGGTTTTCGGCCGAAGAAGACGAAAAGAGCCGCTCATGATCGATCCCTCGCCCTGGTCGCTGACCTGCCCGGTCGTCGCCATGCTGGGCGACCGCGTGCCCGGCATCGCGTTCGGCATTCCGCTGATCCTCGTGGCGTCGATCGTGTTCGCGGCGACTCACCACGAGAACCCGACGGCGATCGTCCGGGCAACGATCCAATGGGTCGGCTGGCTCGGCGGCATCCTCGGCGCCGTGCTCGTGGCGGTGTCGCTGCTGGGCTGGCTGGCCTAGCAGACTGTGGAACAAGTCTGCCCGAGCAGAATGCGAGGATCATCGACCGTGGAAACCCTCGGCGTTTCCACCGGTCGATCCAGTGGACAAAGGTCATGGATGACTTTGTCCACGGACAGCTAGCCCCTCGCCAAGCGAGGTGCGTCGGAGAGCCACGGCCGGCGCATGACCATTCGAAAACCGGCCTGCCACGGGTCGGCCTGACCATCACGGCCTTCACCGCGAGTCCAGTGCACGGTTGGTCCGGCTGCCGGAAATCATTCCATGGGGTTGCGAGCCTGTAGGCCATCATGGCGCCGTTTGAGATGCCCGTCGCAAAAACACGGCGGTTCCCGGGGCGGCGGCGCGGTCCAGGCGGATGCGCCCGGTGCGCTGCCGGCGGCTCAGCCCGCGAGGAGCGCGTCGAGCCCGGCGAGTTTGGAGGCCGATAGGTCGGCGATCGAGTCGACGATGATGTCGGGGCGGTAGGCGAACGACGCGAGATCCTCCCGGGACGTTCCTCCGGAGAGCACGAGGATCGTGCGGTAGCCCAGTTGCACGCCCCCGAGGATATCGGTCTCCATGGTGTCGCCGATCATCGTGGTTTGTGAAGCATCGAGCCCGAGTTCCTTGCGGGCAGCCCTCATCATCACCGGGCTCGGCTTGCCCACGCTGAACGCACGGCGGCCCGTGGCCGTCTCCAGCATGGCGACGATCGCTCCGCATCCGGGCCGGATGCCGGCCTGCGTCGGGCAGTTCGGGTCGAGGTTCGTGGCGATCAACTTCGCCCCGCCCATCACCATCCGCACGGCCGTCTCGACCATCTCGTAGGTCACGGCACGGCCCTCGCCCACGACCACGTAATCGGGGTCGTGGTCGACGATCGAGTAGCCGTTTTGGTGCAGCGCATGGAGTAACCCTCCTTCGCCGATGACGTAGGCCGTGCCCTTCGGCTTTTGCGACGCAAGAAACCTGGCAGTGGCCATCGCGCAGGTGAAGATATGCGATTCATCCACGTCGATGCCGAGCCGATGCAACTTCGTCACGACGTCGCGCCGCGTGCGTTGGCTGTTGTTCGTGAGAAAGAAGAACGGCAGGTTGAGCGACAAAAGATCGTGGACGAAACGATTTGCCCCGGGGATGAGCTCGCTCCCGCGGTAGATCACCCCGTCCATGTCGATGAGGAAGCCATGGGGGGCGGACGACGGAAAAACCACAGAGTCGGGCACGCTGCAGCGCATGGGTGGGCTCCGGAAATGAGGGAGGGCGATCAGCGTGGGCAGAAAAAGCTGATCGGCACGGAGCCGCCTGAACGTGCCCCGGCATTCTCACGCCGCTCACGGAAAGCTTCAAGACCCACCGGCCGGGCTGGATTTCCTGTACCAGGCGATACGAGGGTTCAGGGCACCGGTATGAGCGGACGGCTAGTGGCGTCGGCCATCACAGCGAGTCGAGGTCGATCACGGACAGACCGTCGGGCGACGCCTGGAAAATGTCCCGGTCGTCGTGTGGCAGCGGGGCTTTGCCGCAGAGTCGCAGCGTCGCAGCAGCCATGAGCCTTTTTGGTGGGGCCGAGAGGCCGCGTTACGCCTTCGCGGCAAGGCGGCGGAGCTGGCCGCAGGCGGCGTCGATCCTCGCTCCCTTGCGGCGGCGGACCTGCACGTTGACCCCGGCGTTCCGCAAGACTTCGAGGAACAGTTCGCGGGCCGCGGTCGTGGGCTCCTTCCAGGGCATGCCCGCGACGGCGTTGTACGGAATCACGTTGACGAGCGCGGCACGACCGCCGAGAAGCCTCACGAGCCGTTCGGCCTGTTCCGGCGAGTCGTTGACACCCCCCAGCAGGACATATTCGAACGTCAGGCGACGGCCTGAGGTCTCCCAGTAGCGGTCGGCGGCGGCCATCACGTCGGCCAGGCCGATCGCCTTGTTGACCGGCACCAGCCGCGTGCGGAGATCGTCCTCGGCAGCGTGCAGGCTGACGGCGAGATGATAACCGGGGTTCGCGGCGCAGAGGCGGTCGATCGCCTGTGGCAGCCCAACGGTCGAGATCGTGATCCGACGCTGCGAAATGCCGAGCCCATCCGGATCCTGCGCCTCCTCCAGTGCCGGGAGGAGGCGATCGAGATTGGCCAGGGGCTCGCCCATGCCCATGACCACGATGTGGCTGAGCCGCTCGTCGGCGGGCAGGAGCAACGCGAGTCGCAGCAGCTGCTCCACGATCTCGCCGGTCGTCAGGTTGCGGACCACGCCGTCGATGCCGCTGGCGCAAAACACGCAGCCCATCGCACAGCCCACCTGCGAACTGATGCAGACGGTCCGCCGATCACCATCCCCCTCCCGCAGGAGCACGCACTCGATCCGCTGGCCATCGGTGAGTTCGAGGAGGAGTTTCTCGGTGCCGTCGTCGGCCCGCTTGTGGACGGCCACCGTCGTGGTCCAGATCCGGAAGTCGGCTTCCAGCTCCCCCCGCAGTCCGCGTGGCAGGTCGGTCATGTCGGCAAACGACTCAGACCGCCGACCGTGCAGCCAGCGGCGGATCGCCCCGGCCCGCCAGGACGGCTGGCCGCGCTGAGCGAGCCATGCTTCCAGGCCGCTGGCCGGATCGAGCACGTGGCGGCGGGGTTCGGGGGCTCCCGCACCGTGGGCGGCCGGGTCGGGATCGGGAACTGGTTCGGAAGTCATCGGCGTGGCGGCTTTCAGCACTGGCGGGTGCCGATATCGCGGGGTACATTTCTGAAGAGAGGCCCAGCCCATCATATCCCGCAGTTCGGCCGTGCGACGGCCGCCCGCCAGCATGAGCCAGAAGAACTACGAAGAACGCACGCAGTGGGTGTACGACGAGCGGGCGTTTCCGGTGTGGAACGGCTCATTCGACAAGTCGGACCGCGTGTCGATGATCGACGAAGACCTCTGGGCCGGGAGGAGCATCGCGATCCTTCTGGCGGTGCTCGTCGCCATCGGGCTGGCGCTCGCCCTGGGAACGATCGCCTTCGTCGCCAACTGGCGGTGATCCGCCGACGGGGCCTTTGATGGCGACGGGGCCCTCGATGCCGACGCCCGGATCGCAGCCGACATCCGGATCGCAGCCGACATCCGGCGGCAGCCTCACCGTGCAGGCGCCGGCCAAACTCAATCTCTCGCTCGCGGTCCTGGCGCGACGTGCAGACGGTTTTCACGAGATCGAGTCGCTGATGGTGCCGGTGTCGCTCGCCGACACGCTCCACGTCCGCTCGACCGAACAAGCCGGCGTACGGTTGCGGGTGACGTTCGAGGGTGAGCTCGCGGCGGGGCCGGGCCGGGCCCTGGCCCGTGACGTGCCCGCTGACGGCCGCAACCTCGTGGTCCGCGCGGCTGAACGGCTCGCCCGCGAAGCCGGCGTCACCACCGGGCTCGATGTCGATCTCGTGAAACGCATCCCGTCGGGTGCCGGACTCGGCGGCGGATCGAGCGACGCCGCAGCCGTTCTCATGGCGGCGGCCCGGCTCTGGAGCCTCGACTGGCCGGCCGACCGGTTGGCCCGGATCGGCGCGGAGATCGGCAGTGATGTGCCCTGGTTTTTCGCCGGCGGGCCCGCGATCGCCTCCGGCAGGGGGGAGCGGATCGACCGCGTCGCCGGGCTGCCGCCACTCGCCGCGGTGATCGCCTGCCCGCCCACGGGCCTCTCGACCGCCGCCGTCTACGGCCGCTGCGTGCCCGATGCCTCGCGCCGGGGAGAAGCGGCTCGGCTGGCCGTTGCCCTCTCCAGCGGAGGGCTTCAGGCAGGTCTGCCCTTCATGAGCAATGCCCTCGAACCGCCGGCCCGGAGCCTTTCGCCCGAAGTCGATGGGCTGCTCGAAGCCCTCGACCGGGCCGGTGGATTCGCGCCGCGGCTGACCGGCAGCGGCAGCGCCTGCTTCACGCTCTCCCGCACGACGGGGGAGGCCGAGGATATCGCGGCCCGGATCGCCGGCATGCGGGCCGGTCATCCGTCCCCCGCCGCCACGGTGTTCGCCGTCCGGCTTTTGGACCCGGCCTGACAACGTCGCTCCACAGGGGGGTGCCCCGACGGGCCCGCGATCTTCATGATATCGCCCAGGGGGGGTGGGGCATGGAGATTTCCGAGGTTCGCATCAAGCTCGTGGAGGGCGGCGCCGAGCGACTGCTCGCGTTCTGCTCGATCACGATCGACATGTCTTTCGTCGTGCGGGATTTGAAACTGATCGGCAGTCCCGCGGGGCCGTTCGTGGCGATGCCCAGCCGCAAGCTCTGCACGCACTGCGGCAGTTGCGGCACGAAAAATCCGCTCCGCGCCAACTTCTGCAACCAGTGCGGCGGCCGCCTGCCCGCCGGACAGTCGCCCCGCGATGGCGATGGACGCCCGCGGCTCTACGCCGACATCGCCCATCCGATCAACGCCGCCTGCCGCGACATGCTCCAGAAGCGGATCGTGGCCGAGTACGAGAACGAACTCGTCCGCGCCCGCGAGCCGGGCTATGTCTCCCGCTATGAAGACATCGACGATGAGCCCCACCGCCCGCGGCGCTGAGCGTCAGCGGCGCACGAGTGCGTGGAAGTCGCGAGTCAACCGCGTGGTGATCGGTCCCGGCACGCCCGCGCCCACCTTGCGGCCGTCGATCTCGACGACCGGAATCACCTCGGCGGCGGTTCCGGTCAGAAAACACTCGTCTGCCGTGTAGAGGTCGTGCCGCACGAGCGTCGACTCCCGGCAGTCGATCCCCGCCGCCACGGCGAGTTCCATCACGGCCTCGCGGGTGATGCCCTCGAGGATGCCGGCGTCGGGCGGGGGCGTGAGGAGTTTTCCGCTCCGGAACACGAAGACGTTGTCACCGGTGCACTCGGCCACCTCCCCCTTGCTGTTGAGCATCAGGGCCTCGACACAGCCGGCCTGCAGCCCCTCGAGCTTGGCCATGATGTTGTTGAGGTAGTTGAGTGACTTGATCCGGGGCGAGAGGGCCGCCGACTGCGTCCGCTGCGTGGCGGCTGTCACGATCCTCAGACCCTGCTCGTAATACTCGCTGGGGTAGAGGCTGATCGTGTCGGCGATCACGATGACCTGCGGATGCTTCGTCTTGTTGGGGTCGAGTCCGAGGCTGCCGGCGCCGCGGGTCACCACCAGTCGGACATAACCGTCGGCGAGGCCGTTGGCGGCGAGGGTGGCGTCCACGGCCCGCGCCACGACCTCCTTCCCCAGCGGAATCTCCAGGCAGATCGCCCGGGCGCTGGCGTAGAGACGGTCGAGGTGGGCGTCGAGCCGGAAGACCTTGCCCGAGTAGCTTCGCAGGCCCTCGAAGACACCGTCGCCGTACAGCAACCCGTGGTCGAAGACGCTGACGACGGCCTGCTCCTCGGGGACCAAGCGGTCGTTCATGAAGATGATGCGGGACATGGGCCTTTTCCTGACGAATGGAACGACGGGCCAGCCCGCGTCGCGCCGGCGATGCTCGACTATCCCGCCTTCCGCTCAGCGGCCGGGCACGTCTCATCGACGCGACCCGCCGCCAAGCGCACGATCCGATCGGCACGGCGGGCCACGACCGCGTCGTGGGTGACCAGAACTATAGAAAGGCCGTCGGCGCGGTTCAACTCGCAGAGCGTCTCGAGGATCACGGCGCCGGTCGCCTCGTCGTGATTGCCCGTCGGCGCGTCGGCAAGCAGGCCCCGGGGCTGCGTGACGAGCGCGCGGGCGCTCGCCCCCCGTTGCAGCGCCCCGCCCGAGAGCTGCCTCGGACGGTGGTGGAGGCGGCCGCCGAGACCGAAGCGGTCGAGCAGTCCGCGGGCCCTGGCCCGGACCGCGGAACGGACGCCGAGCCACTCGAAGATGCCATGCCGCACCATCAGCGGCGCCATCACGTTTTCCAGCGCGTCGAGTTCCGGAAGCAGGTGATACGACTGAAACACCATGCCGACGCAGGTGTTTCGGAGCCGGTCGCGCCGCCCGGCCGGGAGGCCGGAGATCCGGGTGCCGGCGAGCACGACCTCGCCCGAGTCGGCCGCGTCGAGGAGGCCCATCAGGTGCAAAAGCGTGCTCTTGCCGGAACCGCTCTGGCCGACCACCGACACGAACTCGCCGGCGGCGAGGTCGAAGTCGACGCCGCGGAGCACCTCCAGCCGGGTGTCGCCCGACTGGTAGCTCTTGCGGAGATTCCGCACGCGGAGGATATCGGTCGCGGTTTCAGTCATGGCGAAGGGCCTCGACGGGATGGAGGCGGGCCGCCCGCAACGCGGGCAGCACGCTCGAAGCCACGGCGATCCCCACCGCGCCGACGATGATCCACCACACCGTGAAGGGATCGACGATCGAGGGAATCCGGTGGAAATAATAGATCGAAGGGTCGAAGACCCGCTGGCCGGTCAGCCATTCGACGCCGACGCGGATCGAGTTGATGTTCCAGGCGATCGCGAGGCCCAGGGCCAGCCCCGCTCCGGCCCCGACGAGACCGAGAAACAGTCCGTAGCCCAGGAAGATGCCGGCGATCCCCGATGCTCCCGCGCCCAACGACTTGAGGATGCCGATGTCGCGTGTCTTCTCCACGACGATCATGAAAAAGATCGCAAGGATCCCGAAGCCGGCCACGGCGATGATCAGGAACAGGAGGATGTTGAGCACCGACATCTCCATGTCGACCGCGGCGAGCAGCGGTCCTTGCTTGTCCCGCCAGGTGGCCACCGCATACATGTCGGCGGGAAAGACCTTGCGGAGCTTGTCACGGACGATGTCGAGGTCGGCTCCCTCGCGGAGTTTGATCTGGATCGAGTTGACGCTCGCAAGGCCCGTCTGCGGATCGATCATGCCCCGCATCCGCTGGAGCGTGGCGAGCGGGACGAAGACGAAGTTCGAGTCGTACTCGCTCATCTTGCTCTCGTAGTAGTCGACGATGGTGAAGGAGTCGCTGACCGCCTTGGGGGGCGTGCCCGCCGTCGGAAACGTCACCTTCACGTCGTCGCCGGGCAGGACCAGAAAACGATCCACGCCGGAGGAGTCACGAAAGCTCGCCAGACCGATGCCCGGCACGATGCCCGTGAACTGCTCCTTGGAGGGGTCCATCCGGGTGCCCTCCTCGGGTCTGGCCTGCCGAAACGGGTCAGCCGGCGCCGCGGCGGCCGCCGTGCTGACAGCGGCCGCTTCATCACCTGCCGTGGCGGCGAGCACGGCATCGACCTGCCGATCGACCGACGGGGTTGGACCGCCGCCCGCGGCGGGTGGCGTGGTGTCTTCGGCTCCGCTCGCGCGGCGGTCGGCCTCGAGTTTCTCGCGCCACACCCGCTCCCGCTCCACCCGCATGCGGCGATGGGGCCAGCCGGCCCCTTCGAGCGCAGGCCGCGTCGGCGTGGTCGTCTCCGACTGGCTGTCGACGGTGTCGTAGCCCCCCTCACGGAGACCGAACGACAGTTGGGTGCGGTTGTCGGGATGCTGGAGATAGCGGCCGAAGTCGCTGACCTGGGCGTGGGTCGCCTCGTCGATTCCGATGAACATGATCTGCCGCGTCACCCACTGGCCGCGGACCTGGAAGTTGAGCATCGCCGGCACGGCCACCGTGGGCGTCATGCCGACGATGTCGTCGCCGCCGGCCCGCTTGATCTCGTCCATGTGCCACTGCGGGTCCTGAAACCCGGAGAGGGAGTGGCTCTCGAACACGAGGTCGGAGAGGATCCCGTGGATCCGCGTCTGCATCTCGTGGGAAAAGCCGGCCATCACGGCGTTGACGACGATCATCGTCGCCACGCCGAGGGTCACGCTGATGATGCTCGCCAGCGCGATCCAGCGGGTGCGGAGATACCGCCAGCAGAGAAGGAGTTTGTACATGCAGGTGGCCCGGAGGGGGCGGGAACGGTAGCACGTCCGCCCGTTCGCCCGAAACCCCGAAATCGCCGCAACGGCGACCCTTTCCCGGTTTCCGGGCCACGGCTTCTTCCGGGCCAGGCGACCGCCGCCCCAGCGGCCGAGCGTCGCCGGCTGGTGTGGATCATGGGGGCTCCACGCGGTAGTTTCCCCCGCAGGTTGTCACCGAGGCGGTTGGAACTGGGACGGACCGCGAGCACGGCGTCCTGTTTCAGCCTTTGTCAGGCTGGTTCTTGGCCGCAGACTCGGCAATACAGTCGGCCCACTCCAGGTACTTCTTCCGCATTTCAGGACGATTGGATGGGTCAGTGGCAAAGCCTCTTAATTGAGGTTCCAAGCCTGCGGGGTGAAGGGCCTCGATACATAGATCGACAGCATCGCATACCCCATGTAGGTAGAGACCACCCGCGAGCGGGTAAAGAGAGACCATCAACAGGCACCCCTCGTAGGGATGGCGTAACGCGAAGGTCTCTAATGTATTCATAAGCTGATCGACGCCGTCTTCTGGCCTGCCTGTTTCGGGCGTATGAAGCTTTACAAGATCGGCGACAACCGTTTCCACCAGCCCGGTTTCCAGAATGGCCTTCGTGACGACCGGGTCACGATTGCCGGCCAGTTCAGCAGCCACCCGAATCCACGGCGAGAAGCTCGCGGCGCTCGAGCGGCTCGAGCGCGAGATCGAGGCGGCGGCGAATGCGGCGCATGGGCGGGCTGAATCCTGGGAATATGACTGCTTGCAAGAAGGGAACGACCACCCCCAAGAGCTGTCCCCCCAACGGAGAAAACTAGTCGCCGATGCCGCGGGGCGTCAAGCATGCTGCCCGATTCCCAAGGCGCCGATCCCGCGAAAGGATGGGCCACATGACAGACCTGCCTGGCCACGAGCGATGACCTCGTACGCTGGACGAAGTATGCCGGCAACCTGCTGCTGCCGGTCGATCCCAAGGCACCGAAGCGGTCGAGTGCGACGCTCGTGCACGACGGCGAGCGATCGCGCCTCTATGCGACCCACCCCGATGTGCGGGTGCGATTCGGGATCACGTCGCCCGATGCGGACCGATAACAATGCCCAGGCCACGTCGCGAAATTGGCAATGACAGGCCGAAAAAACGGTTCTTGGCACGCTTGACTGGATACGATATTTTGTGTGTAAGCTTACACATGGAGTCACACATGGCCACAAATCTTGGCATCGATCCGGATCTCTTGGAGCGGGCCGTCCAAGTCAGTGGTGAACGCACCAAGAAGGCGGCCGTAACACAGGCCCTGCACGAGTTCATAGCCCGGCGGGAGCAGCAACGCGTGGCGAAGTTATTCGGCACACTCAAGTGGGATTCCGCCTTCGACTACAAGGCGGAACGCACGCGTCGCTCATGATGCTTTTGGTCGATACGAGCGTCTGGTCGTTGGCGCTCCGGCGGGACGTGGTCGTCGCGCAGCCGGAGGTTCGGTATCTGGAGCAGGCTTTGGTCGGGTCGCAGACCGTCGTGACCACAGGCCTCGTTCTCCAGGAATTGCTGCAGGGCTTTTCCGGGCCCAAGGCGCGAGCGCAGATCATTGACCGCTTTGCAGCGCTGCCGCTGGTACAGCCGGATCGGCAAGACCATGTAGATGCTGCCGCACTGCGCACGGCATGCCGCCGTGGCGGGGTTCAAATCGGAACCATCGATGCCTTGCTCGCCCAACTGTGTATCCGCCATCAGCTGACCCTCCTGACCACCGACCAAGACTTCGCCCACGCAGCTCGGCACTGCCGATTACGGATTTGGCGGCCGTAATTCGGACGATCCCAAGCAGAAGGCCGCCGCGGTTGCGCGGAATCACCCCGCGGCCAAGCCGCCGAGGGCATTGGCGACGTGATGGACGCCGTGCTTTGCGGCGATGGCCATCAGTTTCTTCGCGCTCGTCGCACAGTAGCTGCCGAGCCAGCGGGTCTTGCCGAGAAGCTTCTGGAGATGTGACCGCCAGTATTCGGGGCTCGTGCCGAGCCGCGTCATGATGCCGGCCACTTTCTGTGTGATCCGTGCCTTACCCGTGCGGCAGAGCCGGGCCGTCCAGTCCACGAGTTCGAGATAGCTCGATAGGGAAAACCCGGGCAGCATGCCTTCGCGGGCTGCGCTAGCGAAACCTTCGCCGGCGGTCTTGCGGTCCTGAAGTGGGCAGAGCCAGTGGGATTGCTCGAGGTCGGACTCGATACGGGCGGCAGGGATGGATTTTGCTGCGGCGGCGGCCTGGAGTGTTTCGAGATCGCCGTTTGCGCGGACGTGATCGACGCGCTGCTTGATTGAGGTGTGCGGGGCGTCTTCGGGGGTTGTGGCGATGCCGGCGGCAAAGGGGTTCAGGTCATGTAGGCGCAGGTCGCGAGCAGGGCTTGTTCATCAAGAATGGCGATCGACTTGTAGCGGGCTTCCCAGAACGTGCCCTTGCAGTCGTCTTCCTTGTTGGCGAGTCGCGCGAGCGGTTCCTTGAGAGCCTTCATAAACCAGCCGAGATCCTGGAGCCGCGCGCGGTAGCGGGCGACGCGGGCGGTGTCTCGGCACTGGTGTTCGATCCAGGCCTGAACGGTGGCTAGGTTATCGACGTCGAGGCAGGAGGGGCGGTTGACGGCGATCCAGCGGCGGACGACGTCTTCGTCGCTCCAGCCGTTGGCGATGCCGGGTTCGAGGCGGCAGAGCACGTGAAGGTGGTTGTCGAGGATTGCGAAGCCGCAGACGGAGATGGCGAAGTGCTTGGCGAGGAGTTCGAGCCGGGCTTCGATCCAGGCCTTGCGGTGCGTCACGCCTTCGCCGCAGAGGAAAGCCCGCCTGACGCAGCGGGAAATGCAGTGGTAGTAGCGCGTGACCGCGACGTCCACCAGCTGCCGCCTGGGCATCGTCATCGCGGGGGCTCCTGCAGGACTCGGGGGTACTGCACGCCCGTATCCTACGGCTCCCGCGGCCGGTCGTCAAGGATTATGCCTGTCCTTTTTGATGACCCCGAAGAACCCCTTTTCCGGTTCGGTTCCATTTTCGGTTGTCCGGCCATGTCCGATTTATTGATTTTTTACATACCCCTTGTTCTCGCCAAGGTACCACATCACTACCTCGACTCCATCGTTATCTTCAACAATCCTCACAACACCTGCGTTTTCGTCGCCCGCGGCGAACAACGCTCGCCACTCTTCTTGTTCGGCCACGGACAGACGCATCAAGACTGTCGATCCATGCCCGAGCAGCGCAACAGCGGTCGGCTTTCCGTTACTCAACAAGTGATTAGAACAACGGTCACAGGCTACAATTGTTTTTGACTTCTGTGCCAAGTCCTCGGCACGCAATCGCGGATTGACTGTGTACTCACCACATTCCGCGCGAGCGGCGCCAGGACAGCGCCAAGTTGCAAGTAGCGGTTTGTTGCGGGCGACGTAGCCTGAATGCCCGAGCGATTTAAGAGCGGGCACCCCACGTTCATCGCGGGGTATGTCCCCATACTTCTTGACATGCGTGATCAGTTCGCCGTGTAGCGCCAGTAGCTGATGCTCGCATTGTCCGCGACGGGCCGTTTCGCGAACGCCTGGCGCGCATGCAGCAACCATCAGAAAGCACATGCCGGTGCAAGCCGTGTGTAATGCGATCATCGCCGCACTTCGACGTGCTTGAACCATCGCGTTCGCCGGCCACTTGAAACACCGTGAAGTGATGCGCATTCCCTTTTATCTCTTGCGTCAGTTAGGATTCCCTGCGTCCTATTCATTTATTCATTGCGTGACTGTTGATTCCAAAGTTGTATGACCTCCTTTTGATGCTGTAGCACTGCCGCAGCACTCGCACCGATGGACCTTTCCGTCATACCAGAAGCGTTCCCCGGCTTCCCAAAAATCAATTGTGAAAATGCGGCCCGTTGCCTGGCACCGTAGTTCACCCCATACGTGATGGCCCCAGCCCTTGTACCCATAAGAAAGTGAGTGGTGCATATTGTATTTGAAAAATGTCGTGACGGGGGGCATGTATTTATTTACCGTCTCCTCACAGACAGTGCATACCGGGCCGACATAGTAAAAACGCTGGGGGCCGCCCTTTGCGTAAATGTCTCTGTAGGCTTTAGTAAGGCCTCGTTGGAACGCTTGGACCTCGTTGTCGCACGCCTCTCTTTGCACGGCTGGCAGAGCACTGCAGTTCTTGTGCATTTCATCGCCGAGAGCGGCCAGGCGTTGCTGGAAGCGTTCGTCACGATCTTTCCTCGCCTTCTCGTAGGCATCTGCACGACAAGCCAGGTGTTCATCGGGTAACAACCCACTCGGATCCGTCTTCCCCGTGGGCCCGTTGGCGACGAACCGATACCAATTATTATCCCCCGCACTGAACCCGATCGGGTCCATCTCGATGAACCTCCCGAGACTTGCCGAGTAGTCGCGGTGGCGGACATAGGCGAGGGCGGTGACGTCGGTGAACTCGAGGCCCTGAAAGAGGTGAGCCCAGGGTGTCGCCGGGGTCGATCCGGCCGCCGGCGTGGTCCATGAGGCCGTGAGCATCTGCGACTCGCCGTAGGGCTTGTAGACGAAGCGGTTGATGACGTTGCCAGCGGTGACGCCGGGGACACCCGTGGCCGCGATGATCGCGGTCGTGTTCCAGTTGGCGTCTTGCAGGGCGTAGACCCGCTGCTCCAGGCCGCCGGTCCCGGTGGTGGCATTGCCGTCGGCGTTCCGGTCTCTGGCGACCATGGCGTCTACGTAGACCGGGCTCCAGATGAACCGCGTGTCGGCGGTTGTGGGGATCGTGCCGGTGGCCGTGCGGACACGCTCTTCGAGGGCTTGCCACTCCTGCGAGTAATAGACGTCGCGGATCGCGGCGGTCGCGGCGGCCGGGGACGCAACCGTGCCCGCCTGCTCGACGATGCGGCGGTTGAGGCCGTCGTAGTCGTAGCGGGCGACTTCGGTGCCGGCGGCGTTCTTGACCGAGACGAGGCGGTTCCAGGCGTCGTAGGCGAGCGTGCGGCCCTCGGCGTCGGTGGTGAGGTTGCCTGTCGTGCTGTAGGCAAGCGCCGAGCCGCCGACCTGGGTGAGCTCGTTTTGGGCGTTGGCGGTGCGGTTTTGGGCGACGCCGTTGGTCGTCACGGTCGTCCAGTTGCCCAGGGCGTCGAACTGCCACTGCTGGCTCGTGGTCGTGCCGCCGGAGCGGTTAAACGATTGGAGCTGGTTCAGGGCGTCGTAGGCGTAGGTCTCGCTGAACGCGGCGGCGAGGGCATTGGTGCGGGTGAGCCGGTTACTGTTTCGGTCGTAGGTGTAGGCGTAGCGGTCTATGACCGGGCTTGTGGCGGTCGTGCCCTGCGTCCACCGCTGATCGACCACGTGGCCGAAGCGGTCGAGGCCGGTGTACTTGTCGCCGGCGTCGCCAGTGGTGCCCGAGAAGTTCACCATCGAGAGCGTGACGTTGACTTCCGGGCGGGATCGCTCGATTACGGTTCCGGCACCGAGATACTTGAAGGCTTCGAGCGTGTTGGAGCTCGTGGAGCCGGCACTCTGGCCCGAGAGGCTCGTCGGCCGGCTGACGGCGTCGTCGATGCCGCTGTCGGTGTAGTTGAGCTGATAGCCGTCGGGATACGTGACCCGCGTCAGCCGGCTGTGGTTGCCGCCGTTAGCCTGCGAGTAGGCGTATTGCACTCGCGGCGTCGTGGCCGAGTCTACGAGGCCCGTGTGGCTTTGCCACTCGCTGGCGAGTTGGCCGAAGCCGTTGTAGCCGCGGGTGACTTGATTGAGGGCGGTGCCGCCGACGGGCGCGTCGAAGGAGGTGACGCCCGTGACGCGGCCGAGAACGTCGTAGGCCGATTCGATGCGGCGGACGGTGGCGCTGACATTCGTGCCGACCGCGGTGATCGCGTCGGCCGTCTGGCGGCCGGTGACGTCGTAGGCGTAGGTGTGGGTCGTGCCCGCGCGGTCGGTGAAGCTCGTGCGCTCGCCGAGGGCGTTGGACGTGTAGACGTCGCGCTCGGTGGCGGACGGGAGGCCGGTGACCGGATCGGGATAGCGGGTCTCGGCCATCAGATCGTTGGACGCGATCGTGCTGCCCGTGGCGGGTGAGACGCCGTAGATATAGCCCGTGGTCTGGGAGGGCGTGCCCGCGGGCTGCACCGCCGTCCGCGAGGCGAGACGGCCGGCGACGTCGAATGTGAAGAGCGTGGTGACGTCGGTTTGGGAGCCGGGGGCGGCGCCGGTGAAGTTGGCGATTGTGGCTGTCGTGCGGCCGAGGGCGTCGTAGAGCGTCCGGGCGACGATGCCCTTGGGATCGGTCACGTCCTGCACGCGGCCGGCGGCGTCGTAGGTGTAGCTCGTGACCAGCACGGTGTCGGAGCGCGCCGGGGCGGTGGCGGGCCTGACGTAGGCGATGCCGCCGTTGGTGCCGACGTTTACCGAGGCCGTGACGCGGTCGGCCGCGTCGTAGTAGCTGGCGGCGAACGAGACGCGGGCGGGGATGCCGCTGGTGGGTGTGCCGAGGGAGCCGAGGACCGACGTCGAGGCGTCGTGGAAGCGCTCGCGGTTCGTCGTGAGGATTACGTTGCTGGCGGCGTCGTATCCGTACTCCGTTTGTTCGAGCACCAGCGAAGCTGTGAGGCTGGTGCCATTGGCCCACGTGGCACTCGGCAGGTTGCCCAACGTAAAACTCGTGGTGAGTCGGCCGGCGCCGTCGTAGCGGCTTTGCATCACGGGGGCGTTCGGGGCGAACGTCGCCGCGATGTTGCCGCGGCGGTCGTAAAACAGGTTCGTCGTGAGTTGCGGGGTGCCGACCGCGCCCGTGGTCTGATCGACGAACAGCTCCTGCGTGCGATACACGCGGTCCTGCGCGTCGTAGAACGAGACCTGCGAACTGCGGAGGAGCGCCGCGGCCGGCTTGTCGGGCACGCCGTCGGCGTTGGCGTCGATCACCTGGATGCCGTCGCCGTCGAACACGCTCCGGCCCGTCACGCGGCCGAGGTTGTCGTAGTCGGTGAACGAGAGCGGACGGTTCACGGAGGGGGATTCCGTGGCAAGGGTGCCTGTCGCGCCAGTCTTCGTGGCGACGAGGCGGTTACGCCAATCATAGGCGTTTTGGACGACGCGCGGGGAGGCGCCGCCCCCCGGGAACTGCGTGGACTTCGTGAGGTTGCCGTTGCCCACGCCGCCGTTGTCGTATTCGTAGGCGGCGACTTGGACCATGTTGGACGTCGGGGCGGCATTGGACGGCTTCCACTTGAAGCCGTTGGTCGTCGAGTCGTCGGTGCCGACGTACGTCGCCGTCAGCCGGCCGAGGCCGTCGAACGTCGAGATCGTGATCGTGCCGGCGGGGTTTTGGACACGCTCCACATGGCCTTGGTCGTTGTAGGCGTAGCGGGTGCGGAGGTAGTTGGCGCCTTCGAGGCCGAGCGTGGCCGTGGCGGTGGAGTAGGTGAGGCCTGAGAGGTTCGTATAGCGGTCCACCGCGATCACCTGGCCGGCTGCGTTCACGAGCGACCGCGTGAGCGATTGCATGTTCGTGATCGGCTCGGTGCCGGTCGGGCGGCCCTGGGCGTCCACCGCGGGCCCGGCCGAGGAGGTGAGACTCTCGGTGTAGGTGCCCGAGAGATCGCGGCGCGAGACCGTGATCGGGCCGGTCGGGGCGAGCGTGGCCGTGTTCCAGCCGACGTAGGTGCGGGTGGAGTGGTTGACGTCGTCGTAGACGGTGTACGTGATGTTGCCGTTGGGGTCGGTGGCCTTGGTGATCCGGCCGAGGCAGTCCACTTCGTGGGTCGTCACGAGGTGCAGCCCGCCGCCGGCGGGCGTGGCCCAGGCCCAGGGCAGACTTTGCGCGTCGAAGTCGCTCGTGCGGGATGTGTCTACGTCCACGATGCTCTTCACGACGGCGCCGGTCTGGGCGTCGTACTCGGTGTATCTCAAAAACCCGTCGCCGTCCCGCGACCAGATCTCGCGGCCGACCGCGTCGAACACCTGATCCGTCACGACCGCCGTGCCGGGGCCGTTTTGGGCGGTGGACACGATCGGAAGCGTCGTCCGTTGGGAGACGATCTGCGTCGTGCCAGCAGTAAAGGTGTAGGCGTAGCTGGTCGTCTGGGCGCCGACTGTCGTCGTGTTTGGATACGTCGTGCGGGTGGCCAGCGGCATGACCGTGCTCCCGCCGCCCGACTGTACGAAGTAGGTAAACGCTTCCTGTGTGACGGCCGTGCCGCGGTCGCCCCGCATCACGGCCGTGCTCGACACGAACCGGTCCACGCTGCCGGCGAGTGTCGCCGTGGCGGTGGTGGCCGTGGCGTAGTTCGTGACCTCGATCAGGCCGCTCGAGTCGCTGATGTATTGAAAGTTGCCAGCGACTTCGTTCAGGAGATCGGGGTACTGCTCGATCTCGGCGAGGTTCGCCGGGAGGTTGATCGCCTCCGGGCTCACCTGCCAGATCGCCTGGCCGCGGGCGTTGTAGCGGGTGTAGGTGCCTTGTTGCTTGGTGACGCCCCCTTCGGTGGTGCGGATCACTTCGAGCATCGGCTGGGTGCGGGCGTTTGAGTAGACGATCCGCTCGGTGCCGTCGGGGCGGGTCTCGGTGGACTTGGTGCGCCAGTCGAGGTTGCTGCCGAGGACGGGTTTTGGATTCTGGGCGTAGGAGTAGGTAAAGGTGCCGATGCCGCCGGTGCAGGAGGAGCAGCCGGCGCCCTGGACGTCGTGGCGGATGACGCGGTTTTGGGAGTCGTACGCAAAAAAATCGGTCGCGAATGGGGCGACGGCGGCGCTGGTGGCCGTGGCGAGGTTGATTCCCGCGGCCGTGGCGCGGCGGACGGCGTCGGTGTCGAACGTGTATTCGACGAGCGACTGGCCGCTCGCGGCGGTCGTGTAGCGGTAGACGCTCGAGTCGAGGAGGGCGCCGGCTGCGTCGCGGACGGTGATGCTCGCCTGGTCGCCGAGTGCGCCGAACGAGGTCGTGCCGTCGTGATACGTAAACGTCGTGGTGCGGACGAGCGTGGAGTCGCCACGGCGGATGTCGATGCGGGCGACTTTTCCTGTGTTGGGATCGGTTGCCGGGAGATAGACGTAGTCTTGCAGTTCGACGGGCGTGGCCTGGCCGGCGACACGGCTGGTTAGCCGGGCGACGGAGCCGTCGGGGTTGAACGAGAAGTCGAAGCTGTTGCCGCTGGAATCAGTGCGGGAGACGAGCTGGCCGCGGGCGGCGGCGGGGATCGCCGCATCAAACCCGTTGAACGTGAGCGTGTCACCGGCGGCGGTGCGGAAAACGTAGTTTCCACCTTCGAGTGCAAAACGGTCGGTCGAGCCCTGGCGGGTGGCGCGAGAGAAGGCCGGCTGGCCGGGGGACGTGGAGGTGTTTTGGTAGACGCGGGTGTCGCTGGAGCTGATCCGGATCGACACGCTCGTGGGATTGGCGGGGTCGGTGCCACGCATGGTGAGGGAGGGGGCGGCCGTGCGGGACCAGCCGTTGCCGAAGGGGGCGGGGGATGGGGGCAGCGGAGTCGTGGTCGCGGCCTGATTGAGCTGCAGACCGATCGAGGGCGTGGTG
>SXWC01000025.1 GCA_005789975.1 Planctomycetaceae bacterium | reverse complement strand
CGCTCCGCCATCCATGGCTCCGCCGGGCACCGATCCGCCGCAGGCGGTTGGTCGGCCTACGCCGGCTCCCGGGGCACGGGTAGCCCCTCACGGTCTCCTTGTTCGCCGAGAAGAACGACGCCGCATGCGTGGTTCCCTGCGAACCCTGATCGTGTCGGCTTGGCCATCTTTATCGCCAGGGAGGGGTCGCTCACAGGCTGCGATGGCCACGGTGGATCACGCCTGAGGATTAAGGAGGAGCCGTATGACGAGGTTTTTCGTTCCCCGTGTCGGGCGGTTCCTGCTCGAAGAGCAGGAGCCCGCGCGGCAGGGTGGAGTCGATGACGCGGGAGAGGGCGACGATGAACCCCGCCGCGCCATCCCGCCAGCCGGCGCGAAGGAGAAAACTCTTCAGGAAGGCGGCGAGGCCGCGGAACGGCAGCGTGAGGAGCAGGGGCCGTTCGCCCTTGTGCCGCATGATGCCGGCCTTGAGCGGCGCGTAGCGCAGCGACCGGGCGATCACGTCGGTGCACGATTCATAGCTGTAGTGCAGGATCGCGCCGGGGAGGCAAACCGGCCGGCGGGCCGACAGCACCTCCTCGTGGACGGGCAGCGGCTTGAAGCCGGCGGTTTTGCGGTTGAAAAGCCGCAGCACCCGATCGTCCCGCCAGGGTCCGTGGCGGATCTCCCGGCTGCCGATGAAGGTCCGCCGTCGGATGCTCCAGCAGGCTGACGGGTCGGAGAGGTCGAGCCCGCGAATGGCGGTGCGGGCCTCGTCGTCGAGCACTTCGTCGGCGTCGAGCGACAAAATCCAGTCGTGGGCGGCGAGTTCGACGGCCCGGCACTTCTGGGGGCCGTACCCGAGGAAGTCCTGATGTTCCACGCGGGCCCCGGCGGCCGCGGCGAGTTCCGGGGAGCCGTCGGTCGAGCCCGAGTCGAGTACCAGCCGCTCACGGCACATGTCGGCCGCGGCCAGAACGGCCGCGAGATGCTTTGCGGCGTTCCGGGTGATCACCACCGCGGAGATCGGCAGGCCGCCGGAAACGGCCTGAGGGTGGGTCATGGCAAATCCGTCGGTGGCGTCGCGGGCAGGCCGTCGTCCGGGGCGGCGGCGGAGCCGTCGGGATTGAGCGGAAACTCCAGGACGAACGTGCTCCCCTCGCCCAGCCTGCTCGAGGCGTGGATGTCACCGCCATGCTCGCGGAGGATCTTGCGGCTGACCGTCAGCCCGAGGCCGGTGCCCCGCGACCCCTTCGTGGAGACGAAGAGATTGAAGATGTCGGCGAGCGTCTCGGGGGGCATTCCGGCGCCGTTGTCGGCGACGCTGATGCGGGCGACCCCGGCCTCCACGTCGATCGCCGCCGAGATCGTCACGGCCGCGTGGGGTCGGCCCTCGACGGCATCGATGGCGTTGGTGACCACGTTGAGCACGGCCCGCGACATTCCCACCGGGTCGAAGAGGAGCGGCGGAAGTCCGGCCGGCGGCTGCCAGTGGATCGCGGCCCCGGCCTCGGCGGCCCGCTGCCGGACCGTCTCCACGATCTCGTCGATCAGGGCCGCGAGGTCGCCGGGAATGGGGGCGGGCTCGCGGTCCTTGCTGAAGGAGAGCATGTCCATCACCAGCGACGAGATCTTGTCCTGGTTGCGGCGAACGATGCTCCAGCCCTTGCGGAGCACGCCGTCGTCGCCGTTCTCCAGCCCCATCTCCACGAGATAACTGCCGCCGCGGATGCCCTGGAGGATGTTCTTGATGTGGTGCGACAGCGTGGCGATCGTCTGCCCGACGCCCGCCAGCCGCTCCGACTGCACCATCGCCGAGTAGTAGGTCGTGTCCTCGACGGCGAGGGCTGCCTGATGGCCGATCGCGATCATCAGCTTGAGGTGGTCGTCGCTGAAACGCCGCTGCGCCGGATCGACGGCATGGATCAGCGGCGTCGTGGTATCGACGTAGATCACGCCGACGGTGCCGTAGCGGCCCTGCATCGGCACGCAGATCGCCTCCCGCACGCCCGTGCGCACCACGCTGTTGCCGCCGCTGAAGCGGTCGTCGTCCTGCGCGTCGCTCGTGAGCACTCCCTCGCCGCGGTCGAGCACGTAGTCGAGGATCGTGCGGCTGATCGCCATCGCCCCCGTTTCACCCGCCTTGCGATCGCGGCGGGCCTTGGTGCGGAGGTCACCGGTCTCCGGATCGATCAGCATGATGCAGCCCCGGTCGGCCTCCACCCACTCGAAGACGAGCTGGAGGATGCGGCCGAGGAGTTCGTCGATGTCGAGCGTGTGGCTCACCGCCAGGGACGTGCGATACATGACCTGCAGGTTGCTGCGGGCCCGGGCGAGCCAGCGGTTCTGCGAGTCTTCCGGCGCCGCGAGCACGATCGAGTCGTCCTCACGCATGCTCCGCACGATCCGCGAGCCGTCGGCCGAACTGGCGGCGGGCACGATGTCGATGGTCGCGAAGGCGGCCGGGTCTTCGCCGTCCTTCGCGTACACGAGCACCGTGCGGCCGATGCGGATCCGGTCGCCGCTGGACAGCTCGGCCCGCTCCACGCGGGCCTCGGTGAGGTAGGTTCCGTTGGAGCTCTTCAGGTCGCCGACGATGAAAGTCTCGCCCACACGGCGGATCTCGGCGTGGCGGCGGGAGACCTCGTTGTCGTCGAGCTGCACCAGGTTGCCGGCCTCACGGCCGATGCTCACCGCCCCGGACTGGGCGGCGAGCTCGTAGCGAGCGCCGCGGTTGCGTCCCTGGATGATGAAGAGCGACGGCACGGGTTTATGGCTCGGGAGCGACACGAGAGGCCCAGGGAGACGCATTCTCTCACAGGGGGACCGCGCCGGGAAGCGACCGTTCGGCCGACCGAGCGGCAGGGGCGTCTCCGGAGCCGCGACCATCCCGGACGGACCCTGATCGCAAACGCTCCGCCCGCAAACACCCCTGTCCGGGCCGGCCAGGATGCCCTCGCCGGGTCGCCCGGCATACCATGGGAAGAGCATGAGCCCGAAAGGCCCGATCAAGCCAGGGAGCGAAGAGCGATGACCGCAGCAGTACGCGAGTGGAAGAGCGGGGGATGTGCCGGCGGCAGGACGACGTTTCTGATCACGGCGGTGATGCTCGTCGCCTCCCGGGGCATGACCGCCGAGGAGCCCGCGACGTCCGTCGCCCGGCCGCCGGTCGATGCCGGCGTGCGTGAACGTCTGCAGCGGTCGGTGGAGTGGCTCGCGGCGCCGGAGCGGGAGGGGCGGGGGCCCGGCACCCCTGGAATCGACGCGGCCGCGGGCTGGGTGGCCGAGCGTCTCGGTGAGATCGCCGGCCTGCAGTCGCGCGTGGTCGGCGAGGGGCCGTTTCAGCCGTTCACGATGACGCTCCAGGCGACCCTCGGGCCAGCCGACCTCAACACCCTGGAACTGGTGGGCCCCGCGGGGCCGGGGGAAGAGCCACGGGTGATCCCGCTCGAACTGGGTGTCGCATTCACGCCGCTCGCCGCCGGGGGCGGCGGCAGCTTTGACCTGCCGCTCGTCTTTGGCGGCTATGGGATCACGGCACCGGCGGAGAACTATGACGACTACGCACCGCTGGGCGGAGCCGCAAAGTCGGCGGCGACGATCCTGCTCCGGCAGGAGCCGCAGAAGGACGACCCCCACAGCGTGTTCGAGGGAAATCAGGCGTCGCAGCACGCCGCGCTCGCCCGCAAGGTTGCCAATGCCTCCGAGCACGAGGTCGGTGCGGTCGTGTTTTGCAACGACGCGGATGCCGACGGCGATGCCCTGATGGCGTTCGCCCGCGCGGGCGAGGGATCGGCCGAGCGAACGATGCCCGTCCTGCACCTGCGCCGTTCAGCGGTGGACGAGGTCGTCCGCCAGGCGCTCGGCCGGCCGCTCGCCGAGATCCAGGCGGGGATCGACGAACGACTGGAGCCGGCCAGCGCGGCCCTCACGGGCTGGCGGATCCGCGGCAACGTGGCCATCGACCGCACGGAGATGAAGGCGAAAAACGTGCTCGCCTTCCTCCCGGGCAGGGGCAGGCCCGCCACCGCCGACGAACCGGCCATCCCGCCGGGCGAGACGGTCGTCATCGGCGCCCACTACGACCACCTCGGCTATGGCGGCGAAGGCTCCGCGGCACCGGGGGAGAAGGTGATCCACCACGGCGCCGACGACAATGCCAGCGGCACGGCCGTGCTGCTGGAGGCGGCCCGGCAGCTCGCCGCGGAAGGGGGACTGGCCAGGAGCGTGCTGTTCATCGCCTTCTCCGGCGAGGAGCGGGGCCTGCTCGGCAGCGGCCACTATGCCGCGAATGCCGCGGTGCCGCTCGCCGACACGGTGGCGATGGTGAATCTCGACATGGTCGGCCGCCTCGACGGCGACAAGGTGATCGTCCACGGCACCGGCACCGGCACCGGCTTGGAGCAGCTCGTCGATCGGCTGATCGCGGCTCATGGCCTGGAGGTGGCCAAGGAGCCCGGCGGCTTCGGCCCGAGCGACCACGCCAGCTTCTACGCCAAGAAGGTGCCCGTGCTCCACGTGTTCACGGGGTCGCACGCCGACTACCACCGTCCCACCGACACAGCCGACAAGATCAACTACGACGGCATGACGCGGCTCACGCAACTCGTCATCGACATCGTCCGGGATCTGGCGACGCGGCCCGAGCGGCCCGGCTACATCGAAGTCGCCGCGCCGGCCTTCGCCCGCGGCGGCGATCGCCCCTACTTCGGCAGCATTCCCGACTTCGGCAAGCCAGGAAAGGGCTATGCGATCTCCGGCGTCTCCAAAGAGTCGCCGGCGGCGAAGGGGGGCCTGCTCGGGGGCGACAGGATCGTGCGCGTGGGCGACAGCGCCGTCACGAACCTCGAGGATTTCGACAGCGCCCTGCGGAAGCACAAGGGGGGCGACACGATCCGGGTGGTCGTCGATCGCGCCGGCGCCGAGGTCGCCCTCGAGGTGACGCTCGGGCCGCCCAAGTAGCCTGATTCAAGGGGCAAAGTTGCCCTTGAGTCGCGGGCCGCGGGTCGCCATCATCCCTCCCGCGCCGGCTTTTCCCGGCGGCCACGGATGGCCGCGCGGCGGGGCCGTTTGCACGATCGCCCCACGTTCCGCAAGCAAGGAGAGCATTTCGTGAACAGGCAACTGGCTACGCTCGCATTCACGGCCGCCATGGCATTCTGCCAGGCTGCCGCTCACGCCCAGGTTCCGGGGCAGGCCGTTCCGGCCGCTGCTCCCGTCGCGCGGCAGGCGACGCCCGCCGGCCACGTGGCCGTGATCGACGTGGGATACGTCTTCAAGAACCACGCCCGGTTCAAGGCCGCGATGGACAAGATGAAGGACGAGGTACTGGCCGCCGAAAACGCCCTCAAGGGCGAGCGCGACCGCATCAACGGGGTCATGGAGCAGCTCAAGGGCTTCAATGTGGGCACGCCCGAATACAAGAAGCTCGAGGCCGAGGTCGCCAAGGCCCAGGGTGATTTCAACGTCAATGCCCAGCTCCAGAAGAAGGATTTCATGGATCGTGAGGCGAAGGTCTACCTCCAGGTCTACACCGAGATCGAGCGGGCCGTGAGCCAGTTTGCCCGCGACAACGGGATCGCCGTCGTGCACCGCTTCGATGGCGAGACGGTCGATTCCGGCGACCGGAACCGCATCCTCGGCAGCATCACCAAGCCGATCGTCTACTACGATCCGCAGATCGACATCACGCCCGACGTGCTGCGGATGCTCAACGGCGCCGCCGTGGCCGGTGCGCCCGCCGCGCAGCCCAAGCCGATCCGCTGATTGCCGCTTCGTCGATATCCGGGGTTTGGGGCGGCCGGCGTGGGTGGCCGTCCCAAACCCCTGTCTTCTCCCGGGGTTTCATGCGCATCCAGCAGACGATCCGCCGTGCAGTCTCCGTCGCCGGCGCCGGCTATTGGAGCGGCCGCCCCGTGCGGGTCGATTTTCTGCCGGCGCCGGCGGGCACGGGCGTCGTGTTTCTGCGGACCGATGGTGACGCGCCGGTGCGGATTCCGGCTGCCGTCGAGTATCGCATCGATGCCACCGCCCGCACGAACCTCGCCTCCGCAGGGGTTCAGGTGCAGATGGTGGAGCACGCCCTCAGCGCGCTTGCCGGACTCGGCATCGACTGCTGTGTCGTGAGGGTCGATGCCGAGGAGATGCCGGGGCTCGACGGCTCGTCGCTGGCCTTCGTCGAGGCCCTCGCCGAGGCGGGGGTCGAGCGGCTCGGGGCTCCGCTGGAGCCGTTGGTCGTGGCCGCGGTCTGCCGGGTCGGCGACGACAATTCGTGGGTGGAGGCCTCGCCTCCCCGCTTCGCCGGCCTCTCGATCGAGTACGAGCTCGATTATGGCCCCGGCCCGATCGGGCGGCAGTCGTTCGCCATCCGGGTCACTCCGGAGACGTATCGCGACGAACTGGCGGCGGCGCGGACGTTCATCTCGTTGGAGGAGGCGGCGGGTCTGCGGGCCGCCGGTCTCGCCCTGAGTGTTTCGACCCGCGATCTGCTCGTGTTCGACGCGCATGGTCCGGTCGACAACGTTCTCCGCTGGCCCGACGAGTGCGCGCGGCACAAGGTGCTCGATCTGGTGGGCGACCTCGCGCTCGTTGGCCGGCCGGTGCACGCCCATGTGCGGGCGAGGCGCAGCGGCCATCGGCTCAATGGTTCGATGGCCTCGCTGCTGGTGGCAGGGAAGGGGAGGCGGGCCTCGGCCTGATGCGCATGGATGCACGTGATACCTGGGCCGACACGGATCCGGTGGCCGGTGCGGTGGGCCGCCCCGCCGAGATCCATCCCACGGCGGTGGTCGAGGAGGGGGCCGCGATCGCCGACGACGTGCGGATCGGCCCCTACTGCGTGATCTCCGGGCAGGCCGTGATCGGCCGCGGCACGACGCTGGCGAATCATGTCACGATCTCGGGCGACGTGCGGATCGGAGAACGAAACCGGATCTTCGCCAACTGCGTGATCGGCGGTGAGCCGCAGGACGTGAGCTATCGCGGCACCGACACCCGCGTGGAGATCGGCGACGACAACGTGATCCGTGAAGGGGTGACGATCAACCGGGCGAGCGAGAAGGAGGACGGGCTGACCACGATCGGCAGTTCCAACTTTCTGATGGCCGCCTGTCACGTCGCCCACGACTGCCGGATCGGCGACCACGTGATCCTCGCCAACGGCACGCTGCTCGGCGGGCATGTTCGTGTGCACTCCCGGGCGTCGCTTTCCGGAATCGTCGCGGTGCATCACTGGGCCACCATCGGCGGCTGGTCGTTCACCGCGGGCCTGTCCCGCGTGCTCCACGACGTGCCCCCGTTCATGCTCTGCGAGGGCCTCCCGGCACGCCCGCGGTGCATCAATGTCGTGGCCCTCAGGCGGGGCGGGTTCACGCAGCCCGCCATCGAGGCGATTTCCGAGGCCCACCGGCTGCTGTATCGGGCGAAGGTCGGTGTCGAGCCGGCACGGGAGATCCTCCGGTCGCAGGGGATTCTGCAGCCGCACGTGGTGGAGCTCCTCGATTTTCTTGACCGGCAACAGCAGGGCCGTCACGGACGCGCCCGCGAGCGAAGGAGGGCGGCATGAGTCGGACGAAAATGGCGGTGGTCGGCTGCGGGCACCTGGGCGCGATCCATGCGCGGCTGTTGGCGGCCCGCGACGACGTGGAGCTCGTCGCCGTGGTCGATCCGCTGGCCGGATCGCGGGACCGGGTCGCGGCGGCG
The DNA here is from genome assembly GCA_005789975.1 of Planctomycetaceae bacterium. The sequence continues at coordinate 19,042 of SXWC01000025.1, read as the reverse complement.
CACGGCTGCGGGGCCGTTGCCGAGCCGCTCGACTTGGTCGGCCGGGTCGAGGCCGCCGTGATCGCCGCCCCCACGGGCCTGCACGCCGGCGTGTCGGTGCCGCTGATCGAGGCGGGCATCGATCTGCTCGTCGAAAAGCCGCTCGCGGCCACCGTCGAGGACGCGCGGGCGATCGTGATCGCCGCCCGGCGCTGCGGTCGGACCGTCGCGGTGGGGCACGTGGAGCGGTTCAACCCCGCCTGGCAGGCCGCCGTGGCCCGGATCGGCACGCCCGCGGTCGTGGAGGCGGTGCGGGCCGCGCCCTTCACGTTCCGCTCCATCGACGTCGGCGTGATCCACGACCTGATGATTCACGACATCGACCTCGTCCTGTCGCTGGAGCCGGGCAGGCTCGAGCGGGTCGAGGCGCAGGGGATCGTGGCCACCGGGGGCTTCGAGGACGCCGCGCGGGCCAGGCTCGTCTTCTCTTCGGGGCTCGTCGCCGATCTCTCCGCCTCCCGGATCAGCCCCACGCCGCAGCGAACGCTCTCGCTCTGGTCCGCCGAGGCGATCGTGTCGGTGGACCTCACGGCGAAGACCGTGCAGTCGGTGTCGCCGTCGATCGCCGTCCGCACCGGCGCATTCGTCGCCGCGAACGTTCCCTTCGAGCAGCGGGGCGACATGAAGGATCGTTTCTTCACCGACATTCTCCCGCTGGAGACGGTCACGGTGGCCGATGCCAACGCGATCGCCGCCGAGCACGACGACTTCCTGGCGGCGATTCGGGAGCGGCGGCAGCCGCTGGTCAGCGCCGCAGCCGGCGCCATGGCGGTGGAGATCGCGGCCCGCGTCATCGACACGCTCCAATGCGCGGCCTTCGGTCGCGATCGGCCGCGGACGGCCACGGTCCCCATGTTTCCCCGTCGCAAGACCGGCTGACCGGCGCATTCGTGTCGCACGTCACGATCCGCAGGGTCGGGGCTGAACACGCCGCGGCCGACTGCCGATACCCACCAGTGGGCGGCCGAAGCCGCCTCCTGCGTGGGCTTTCCTCCGAGACCCATCGATGCCGCGCGCCTGGCTGACTTTGCCGACCGTCCTCGTCGCCTTCACGCTCGCGGCCTGCGCGTGCGGAGCGCCGCCGGTGACGTTCGAGGGCTTCGGGCTCGGCAACTTCGAGGAGAGCGGGTCGATTGCGGCCGAGCTCCGCCGGATCGAGGCGGAGCGGGAGCCACTGGCCCGCGTGCCCGAGGTCGCCGTGGCGGCGCATGGTTCGGGCGGTCGCGATGCCCCGCCCGGGCCGCTCTCCGCCGAGTTGCGCAGCCACGTCGCCCTGTTCGACGTGGCGGCAGGCATGGTGGCCGACTCGGCGATGCTCGCGGAGGGGCCGGCCCGCTGGACGGGCCGCATCGGCCTTTCGAACGACCGGGCCGAAGGCGTTGAATCGGTCGAGCTCCGCACCGTCATCGGCAACAACTCGGAGTGGGGCCTCGTCGGCGTGGAACTCGGCCCCCGGGTGGAACGCCGGCTCCGCAAGGGCGCGACCTTCTTCATCGACGGCAAGGCCGAAGCGCAGGCGATGCGGTCGGCGGAGACCGGCTGGTGGTCGTTGCCGGGAACGTCCACGGACGGCAGTTCGATGGTGGGCGTCATGGCCCGCACCGGGCTGGTCCACTGATCCACGGCGGTCAGGCCAGATCGCGGTCCTGGAAAAGGACGAGCGCGACGAGGATGGCGACCGCCGAGTAGAGCGCCGCGTAGATCGCGGCCCAGCCGAGGTAGATCCAGGGCACGGGCGTGCCGCCGATCACGGCCGCCTCGATCGTAAAGTGATCGAGCACCGGCAGCAGCGTCGCCAGCAGCTTGCCCACGAACCGCACGATCGCGAACTTGCCGACGCTCGATTGGACGATCAACGGCACGAGGTGACCGAGGGCGTAGACGGTGAAGCAGAGGACCAGGTTCGGCACCATGCCGAGCCGCGTCGAGACCGCGAGGCTGACGGCGGCCATCACGATCGTCTCGAGAAGCGAGAGCACCAGCCCCGGCACCACGGTGATCATCTCGTCGGCGCATTCCCTCCACAGCGGGTCGGTCTTCGCGGCTTCGCGGGCGTCGTACACGACCTTGAGGCTGGTCGTCGCGAGCAGCACGCCGCCGAGGATGACGAACACGAGCGTGGCCACCAGTGCCAGACCCGCAAACTTCCCGAGCACGAACTGCCAGCGGGTCACGGGCTTGGAGAGGACCGTGAGGGCGGTGCGGCCCTCGATCTCGTCGGCCACAGTCACGCTGGCAGTCCAGACGACGACCAGCAGCGCGAGCACCTTGATGAGCGTGAGGCCGCTGTCCTTGAGCATCTTCACGTCTTCGCCGAACGTGTTGTAGGGAATCACGATGAAGGCGAAGAGCAGGCCGCTGCCCGCGATGATCGCCACCGCGAAGACCGGCTGGCCGAGGGCGTCTTTCGTCGCAGCCGAGGCGATGGCCGCGACCCGTGGCGCGCCGAGCCGAAACAGGGCGTAGATGGCGACGATGCCCGAGAGCACGGCGAACGTCCAGGGCAGCACGGCCGCTTGCGGGTTTTCGGCCGCGAGCTGCCAGCCGATCGAGAGGCTGGCCGGCGTGTCCCCGTCGTTGCGGGCCTCGAGCAGGGCCCGCCGCCCGAGGAATGGGTTCGTGGCTCCCTCCGTCCGCGTCCACGACCAGGGCTCGCCCGGGGCGAGCGGAATGTCCGAGTCCTTGACGAGCGCGAAACCCTCCACGGGTTGTTGCGTACGGACGACGAGCGGGGCGTCGCTCTCCAGTTGCAGCGCGGCGAGCTCCTGCGGCCGGACGTCGAGCGGGATCTCCGCGGCCGTGGCACCGGGCTGCACCGTCACCGTCCGACGAAAATCGTTCGCGGCCGTCATCCGGGAGAGCGACCGGACGATCTGATCGAGCGGCACCAGCGGCGTGAACGCCACGGCCACCAAGGCATAGGTGAGCAGCAGCCAGGCGAACGGGCCGAGAAACCCGTCTCCGAGGCTCGCCCGCGCCTCCGAGGCGAGCCGCGGCGACACCGCCCGGAGCAACTGGTAGGCGACGAACACCGCCAGGAGCGTCGCCGCGGCGCCCGCGCCGATCAGCCAGATCGGCGGCAGGGCGATCATCCAGCGATTGGCGTCGGCGAACAGCGGGGTCATGTCGGCACCGGACGGAGGAGACGGCGAACAGCCTGGGGAACGAGTCTGCCCGGGAGGGATGCGAAGATCATCGACCGCTGACAAACCCCGGCGGTTCCGCCGGTCGATCGTGTGGACGGAGGCCAGGGGTGACCTTGGTCCACGGCGTCCGGGATTATGACCTGTCGTGAGGCCGGGCGGAAGCGCGGGCCGGGTCAGCCGTCGGTGCCGGGCCCGGCGATCACGCTCGCCGCCGGGCCGTCGAGGGGCCAGCTCGCGAGCACGCGACGAATGTCGTCGAGCGACAGCGACTCGACGATCCGGAGATTGTCGGCGACGGAACGATAGACGCCCAGATGCGACCACTCGAGGCCCACGTCAAAGAGCCGCCGCCGCGGCTTCTCGCCGGAGAGCACGACGCGACTGGCGAGCTTGTTGCGCGACCGCTCGAACTCGGCCCGCTCGATGCCGCCGCTCGCCGCCGCCGCGTAGATCTCCACGATCCGCGCCATCAGGTCGTCCACATCGGCCGTGTCGCAGGAGAGTTGCGTGGCGAACAGGCCGGCATCGAGGTAGTCCTGATGGATGCATGCCGCCTGCTCGGCCGCGCCGGTGTCGATCAGCGCCCAGTAGAGGCGACTGCCCGATGCGTCGCCGAGGAGGAGGGAGAGCAGCCGGGCCGCGTGGCGGTCGGGATGGGTCTCGCCGGGGCCGGCGACCATGCGCACGGCGTAGTCGAGGGCGGCGGCCGGCCGCACGATCCGCTCGGTCGCGGCAACCGCAGGCTCCCGCGGAGCCTCGGGGATCAGCCGCGACGGGGCGGCGGCCGGCTCCCACTCGCCGCAGAGCCGCCGGGCCGATTCCACCAGGGCGGCGAAGTCGATCGCGCCGCTCGCCGCCAGCACGATCGTCTCGGGCGCGTAGCGGCGGCGGTGGTAGTCGCGCATCGCGTCCACGGGGAGCGCCTGAATCGATGCCACGGTGCCGAGCACGCTGCGGGCCAGCGGATGGCTGCCGAAAAAGGCGGCGCGGCAACGGTCGTCGGCGCCGAATGGCGGCTGGTCGTCGTACATCCGGATTTCCTCCAGGATGACGAGCTTTTCCGTGTCGAAATCGGCCTCACGCAGCGCCGGCCGCATCATCCGCGCGAGGAGATCGACCGCCTCGTGCTGCTGATCGGGGAGCACCGTGGCGTAGTAGACGGTGTCTTCCTCGCTGGTGAACGCGTTGATGCTCGCGCCCATCCGGTCGAAGCGGGCGTTGATCTCGTCGCCGGAAAACTCGGGCGTGCCCTTGAAGATCATGTGCTCGAGGAAGTGGCTTGCACCCGAGAGCTCGTCCGACTCGTCCCGCGAGCCCGTCTTCACGAAGAAGCCGATGCTCGTCGAAAGCGCGGAGCCGGATGTCTCGGCGATCACGTCGAGCCCGTTGGGGAGTCGCTCATGCAGGAATGGCAGGGGACACCTCCAGGGGCTCGCGGCCCAGCGACACGACCGACAGATCGCGGGGGGGCTGGGCGGCCAGCCACGATTCGATCGCCGGCACGCTGAGCCGATCGTAGCGCTCGAGTTCCTCGGCGAGCGTGCGGATCGCGCCGAGGTGATACCACTGCCTGGCGATCGCGCCGGCGCGGGCGGCGCTCGACTCCTGCTGCATCACCAGCCCGCTCTTGGCCCGCGCCTTGACCCGTGCGAGCTCCTCCTCGGTGATCGTGCCGGGCAGGCGTTCGATCTCGGCGAGCATCACGTCGAGTGTCTCCTGGGCCCGTTCGGCCGAGGTGCCGGAATAGCAGAGCGAGTTGGCGAACTCGCGGTGGGTCTGGTAGCCCGCCGAGACGCTGTAGCAAAGGCCGCGGCGCTCGCGGACCTCCGTGAACAGCCGCGAGCTCATGCCGCCGCCCAGGATCGCCAGCGCGGCCGTGGCCTCGTGCGAGGCGTCGTCACGATAGGGTGGCACCGACCAACCCAGGGCGATGTGCGTCTGTTGCGAGTCGTGGGGCACGTGCGCGGCGAACGGCCCGCGAGGGCCCGTGGCGACCGGGCTGGCGGTGCCCGGTGTCCAGTCGCCAAACAGCCTGCGGACTCGGCTCACGAAATCGTCCCAGTCGATCCGGCCCGCGATCGAGACGATCATGCCCCGGGGCTGGAGATGACGGGCGACGAACGTCCGCACGTGGCCGACGTCGATCCCCTCCACCTCGGCCGTGATGCCCTCGGTGGGCATGCCCCAGGGGGCCGGGCAATGGATTCGTCGCAGCATCGCGACCGTGCGGTGGGCCGGGTCGTCCTCGATGCCCGCGAGGTTTTGGAGAATCATCTGCCGGGCGCCCGGAAACTCCTCGTCGGGCAGCCTCGGCCGACGCAGCACGTCGGCGTAGATCGGGAGCACGTCGGGGAGGTGCCGCGCGACCATCGCCCCCGCGAAGCTCATGTGCGTCGTCGAGACGCCCTGCGAAAAGAGCACCCCGGCCGACTCGAGGTCTTCGACGATCTGCCGGCTGTCGCGGTCACCCGCGCCGCGAAGACACATCTCGCCGGCCAGCGTCGCCAGGCCGCACTTCCCCGGAGGGTCGTGCACCGCGCCGGCCGGGCAGTGGAAGGCGATGGCGACGGATTCGAGATCGGGCAGGAGTTCGCCGACGAGGGTGATGCCGTTGTCGAGCGTCGTCGAGTGGAGCGTCTGCTTCAAACTTCTCGCCTATGGGGGCATTCGCGCGGCGGGGTCGATGCCGGACCGTGGGTCAGACCACCACGCCGGCGGCGGCTTCATCCACCACTTTGTACACGGTTCGCGTCCGGCGGAAACCCAACCGCTGGTAGAGCCGCACGGCCCCGGTGTTGTCGGCCGTGACCTCCAGCGAGACGCGGCCGATGCCGTGCATCCGAAACCCGGCCAAGGCCTGCTCGATCAGGCAGGTGCCCAGTTGGAGGCCGCGGTGGCCGGGCACGATGCCGATGTTCTGGATCATGCCGAGCCCGCCCCGCTCGGCGATGCCCTGGATCGTGCCGCACCACTGGAGCGATTCGGGAGCCGAGCCGTGGGCGACCAGCCAGGTGGCATTCGGCAGGAATCCCGACTTGTTGCGGATCTCCCGCATCAACCGCCGGCAGCCCTCGAGGTTGCCCAGGCAGGGAAAGACCAGGGCGTCGATCTCGTCGCGGAACGAGCGAAACTTCGTGCGGGCGTGGATGTCGAGCACGGCCTCGTTCCAGGGCACGAATCGGTACCCCGGGGGCAGGGCCGCCGCCGGCCGTGGCAGCGTGGCGTCCACTTCCATGCGGAACCGCTTGAAATAGGTCGATTCCATCATCGGGGTGCTCGGCGGGGAGGGCGGGCCGCAGGGATTGGGCGGGGCCGGATCTCCCGGCCCCCGTCCGACGATAAGTGTGCCATGCGGAACGGTCAACGCGCCGGTGGGCCGGATTTTCAAGGGGGCCCTCGGGGGCGGCGGCGTTGTGGCGGCACTTCACCGCGGGATATGATGGGACAGCTTCCACAATGCTGATCGATTTCCCACACACCGGCCGCCTGTTTCGGCTTTCGCGACGTGTGATCGCGTCCCTGGTGGCGGCCCTCTCGACCATGGGCTGTGGCGGCCCCCCGGGCGACGCACCGGCCCCCCGTGGTGGTGACGCACCGGGCCCCCGGGTTTTGGCGACGACCACGGTGGTGGCCGACCTCGTGCGGCAGGTGGGGGGCGATCGGGTGACCGTGAGCTGCCTGATGGCGGCCGGGATCGACCCCCATTCCTACAAACCGACCCCGCGGGATGCCGATCTGCTGGCGTCGGCCGATCTGGTCGTGGCATCGGGACTGCACCTCGAGGGCCGGCTCGCGGCGCTTCTCGAGAGGCTCGGGCGGACCAGGCCCGTCGTCGCGGTCGCCGACCAGCTGCCCGTCGATCGGCTCATCGCGGTCGGTGGCGGTCTTCACGATCCCCACGTCTGGTTCGATCCGCAGCTCTGGATGCTCTGCGCGCCGGTCGTCGCCGAGGCGCTGGCGAAGATCGATCCGGCCGCGGCCGAGGACTACCGCTCGCGGGCCCGCGAGTATGCAGGGCGGCTCGCGGCGCTCGACGGACGGATCCGCGGGGAGATCGCCGCGATTCCCGCCGATCGTCGCGTGCTGGTCACGGCGCACGACGCCTTTCGCTATTTCGGCAGGGCGTACGGCATCGAAGTGGTGGGCGTGCAGGGAACGAGCACCGAGAGCGAGGCCGGGCTCGGCGACATCAACCGCCTCGTCGATCTCGTGGTCACGCGCGGCATTCCGGCGGTGTTCGTGGAGACGAGCGTGTCGGACCGCAACGTGGCCGCGCTGCAGGAGGGAGCCCGGGCACGCGGCCACGAGGTCGCCCTCGGTGGCCGGCTCCATTCCGATTCGCTGGGCGGTCCCGGCAGCGGCGCCGAGACGCTCGAAGCGACGCTGGCCGCGAACGTCGCCGCGATCGTGGCCGGGTTGAAGGGGGTGGCGTCACGATGAGTCGCGCCGCCGATTCCGCCGAGGTTTCCCGCGGAGGCAGCCCGCCGATCGTCGAGTTTCACGACGTGACGGTCGCCTACGGCCGCCGTCCGGTCATCTGGAATGTCGATCTCGAGATCGACGCCGCCTGCCTGTTCGGGATCATCGGCCCCAACGGCGCCTGCAAGAGCACGATGCTCAAGTCCTCCCTCGGGCTGTTGCCCATGGTGGGTAGCTCGGTGCGGTTCTTCGGCAAGCCGCTCCGCGAGGTGCGTGCCCGGATCGGATACGTGCCGCAGCGCGAGACCGTTGACTGGGATTTTCCGGTCAACGTCATGGACGTCGTGCTGATGGGCACCTATGGACGGCTGGGCTGGTTTCGCCGGCCCGGCGCCCGTGAGCGGCAACTCGCCCTCGAGAGCCTCGACCGCGTCGGGCTGGCCGATCTCGCGGGCCGCCAGATCGGCCGGCTCTCGGGCGGGCAGCAGCAGCGGGTGTTTCTCGCGCGGGCCCTCGCCCAGCAGGCCGACGTCTACCTGCTCGACGAGCCGATGGCGGGCGTCGACGTGCGGTCGCAGGAGCGGATCTTCCGCGTGCTGGCGGAGTTGAAGGCCGAGGGCCGGCTGGTGATCGTGGTGCATCACGACCTGCGGACCGCGGCCGAATGGTTCGACCGGGTCGCGCTCGTGGACATGCGGCTCGTGGCGGCCGGGCCGACCGCGTCGGTGCTCACGCCGGAGAACCTGCAGCGGACCTATGCCGGTCACATCGAGGTGCTCGAAGAACTCGGCCGCGCCGTGGCCACCCGGGGCCGCACACCATGACCCGGCTCCTCGCCCTGCCCTACAACACGCTCGTGGTCGCCGTCGGCGTGGCGGCCGTCGGCTTCGCGGCGGGCGTGGTGGGGAGCCTGTGCGTGCTCCGCAAACGGTCGCTGGTGGGCGACGCCGCCGCTCACGCGACACTCGTGGGTGTGGCCGGGGCATTCCTGGCCACGGGCCGGCGGGATCTGGCAACGCTGCTCGCCGGAGCCCTCGCCGCCGCCGTCGCGGGCCTCGCCGCGTTGTTGCTCGTGCGGCGGTTCACCCGCACGCGGGACGACGCCGCGACGGCGATCGTGATCGGCGTGTCGTTCGGTCTGGGCATCACGCTCGTCTCCGGCCTGCCGGCCTGGGGCTATGCCAACAGCGCGGGACTCGAGCAGTTTCTGCTCGGCCACACCGCCGCGTTGACGGCCGGCGACGCGGTGCTGCTCACCGCCGTGGCCTGCGTCGCCACGGTCGTCGTCTCGCTGATCTTCAAGGAGGCCACGCTCGTCGCCTTCGATGCGGCCTTCGCGGCCGCGACCGGCTGGCCCGTGCTCGTGATCGACGCCGTGATCGTGGGCCTCGTCGCGGTCATGGTGGTGGCCGGCCTGCCGGCGGTCGGAGCGGTGCTGGTGACGGCATTGGTGGTCATCCCGCCGGTGGCCGCACGGGCCTGGACCGACCGCATGGGCACGATGCTGCTCCTCGCGGGAACGATGGGTCTCGTCGCGGCGGTGGTGGGGGTGCTCGTGAGCGCCGCCTGGCCCGGGCTGGCGACGGGGCCGCTCGTGGTGCTCGCCGCTGCGGCGATCTTTGTCGTCTCGTTCATCGCCGCGCCCCAGCGGGGCTGGATTGCCCGCCGGCTCCGCGGCGCCGCCGGCGACGCCTGACACCGGAGGGTCTTCCATGCTCTTCGGCGCCGCAACTTTCTTCGGTGGCGATCCCGCCATCCACGGCTGGGCGATGGCGACGGCCGCGATCGTGGCGGCATCGTGTGCCCTGGTGGGCACGCTCCTCGTCGTGCGCCGCATGAGCCTGCTTGGCGACGCGATCGGCCATGCCGTGCTGCCGGGGATCGCGATCGCCGTGCTCGCCGGCGGCCGACCGGGCGGGCTGATGGTGTTCGTGGGGGCGGCGATGGCGGCGCTCCTGACCGTCTGGCTCATTCAGGGGCTGCGGGCGGCGGGGGGACTCGCGGAGGATGCGGGCGCGGGCGTGGTCTTCACCACGCTCTTCGCGATCGGCGTGGTGATCGTCTCGGCCGCACCCGCCGGCACCCACATCGACACGGCATGCATTCTGGCGGGAGATCTGACGTTCATCCCGTTCGACACGGTCATGGTCGCAGGCCGAGGGGTGCCGCGGGCCTTCGTGGCGGCCACGCTCGCCTTCGCCCTGCTGGCCGTCGCCGCCGCGGCAACCTGGAAACTCCAGGTGTTCACCGCCTTTGATGCCGCCGCGGCCCGGGCTGCGGGGGTGCCGGTGGCCGCGATCACCGCGGGGCTGCTGGCGGCGACCGCCGTGGCGACCGTGGCGAGTTTCGACGTGGTGGGGGCCGTGCTCGTGGTCGCCCTGCTCGTCGTGCCCGCGGCGGCGGCCGAACTGCTCGCGCATCGGCTGCACGTGATGGCGATGGTCGCCATGACGCTCGGTGTCGTCGGGGCCTGCGTCGGCTACCTCGCGGCCTGGCACTTCAACACCAACGCCGCCGGCATGATCGCCGTCACGCTCGGTCTGGAATACCTCGCGGCCGCCGTCTTCACACCCCACGACGGTGTTCTCGCCCGGGGCATCGGCCGGCTGCGGCTGGCATGGCGGGTGGCCTGCGAAGACATGCTGGCCGGCGTGTGGCGTGAGGAAGAGGCGGCGATTCGCGGTCGGCCGGCCGCCGCAACTCCGACGCTGTTGGAGCGGTGTGCCGCATCGTGGCTGCGGATCCAGGGCAGCCTCGTGCGTGACGGTGGCTCGTGGCGGCTCTCCCCGCGGGGACGACGCGACGCCGAGACGATCGTGCGGTCGCACCGCCTCTGGGAGGCGTGGCTCGGCCGGCATGCCGACCTGCCGCTCGACCACCTGCACCCGCCCGCCGAGTGGGTGGAGCATCATCTCGGAGCCGCGATGCGGCACCGGATCGAGGTGGAAACGGGCTGGCGACAGAGCGACCCGCACGGCCGCGAGATCCCGCCGGAGGCCTGACTCGGACTTCCGCAGTTTTCCGGAGGGTGGCAGAAGTCGCCCGTGGCGTGGGTCGGGTGTGCCCACGCCCCGTCGCCGGACGCTCGCTGCGCTCCGCAATCCTTGCTTCGCTTGTCTGCATGCGTTGGCTCATGTGGCGTGGGTCGGGTGTGCCCACGCCCCGTCGCCGGACGCTCGCTGCGGGCATCGTGCCCTCCGCTCGCTCGGATGCAGACGGCGCTTCGCAATCCTTGCTTCGCTTGTCTGCATACGCCGGCTCACGGGGCGTGGGCACACCCTCCCGTGACGACGCTGATTCGGCCAAGCAGCATGCATGTGCAGGCCCGACGTTCGCCCCGCCTCACGCGCCCGCGAGACGGCGGAGCGCGGCGAGGTTGCCGCGGTCGATGGCCACGGAAGGCTTGCCATCGGGGCCTTCCTTCGGCGTCTCGATGATCCACGGGATGCCGGCGAGCTTCGGGTGATTGACGAGCAGCCGGAAGGCCTCGCGGCCGATCTTCCCCTTCCCGATTCCCTCGTGGCGATCGACGCGGGAGCCGAGTTCACGCTTCGAATCGTTGGCATGAATCGCCTTGAGCCGCGTGAGGCCGATGTGGCGGTCGAACTGGCGGATCGTGTCGTCGAGAGCGGCGGCCGGGGCGAGCGGGTAGCCGGCGGCGAATACATGGCAGGTGTCGAGGCACACGCCCGCCCGCTTTCGGAGACCGGCCTTGGCGTCGATCGCTTCGAGCATCGTGCCGATCTCCTCGAAGGTCGCGCCGAGGCAGGATCCCTGTCCCGCCGTGGTCTCGATGAGAATGCCGGCGGCGAGGCCAGCGGTCTCGTGGAGGGCCTCCGCGATGCCGGCGGCCGCGCGGGCCACCGCCTCGTCGAGCGGCTGCTCGCCTGCGGCGCCGGGGTGGGCCACCACCCAGGGGATGCCGAGCAGATCGGCCCGCCGCAGCTCTTCCGCGAGTCCGGCGATCGACTTCTGTCGGAGGTTCGGATCGGCCGAGGCCGGGTTGATCAGGTAGGAGTCATGGGCCACCACCAACTTCAGTCCCGCCGCGCGGACCGCCGCGCGGAAGGCCGAGGCGGCGCCGGCATCGATCGGCGACACGGCCCACTGATTGATGTTGCGGGTGAAGATCTGGAGGCACTCGGACCCTGTCTCGACGGCCCGCTCGACCGCACGGTGGAAGCCGCCGGCGATCGATTGATGGGCTCCGAGCACGAGGGGCGGGGTGGAGCGGCGCGTTCCGGCCATGGGGAGTCCTTCTCGATGGGGCCGGACAGTGTAAGGTTCCGGCAAGGTAAGGTTCCGGCAAGGCTTCGGCTGCGGGAAGCGGCCACTGTCGAGTCGGAAAAAGCCCCGGACGACGTCGCAAGTTTTACCGATCGGCCGCCGAGACCTACACTACCCCTGTCCAGGAAGACCAGGAAGACTTCGCCTCGACCGGATGCGGAAATCCAAGGGCCGGTTTTGCGACGCTGCCGGGGAGTGCATGTGATGGGTTATCTCTTCGTCCATGTCATCATCACGGTCTGCGTCGCCGCGGTCGCCGCGCTGGCTGCGGCCATGACCATGCGGCCTCTGCGGGCCGCCCGGCAAGCCGAGCGGCTGGCCCGCGCCCAACGCGACTTTCACCGCCAGCGGGAACTGCTCGAGGCGAAGTTCATCGAGCGGGCCGCGGCGAGCGGCAAGCCCCGTGGTCTGCGTTGGGTCGACGTCGATTTCGACGACGACGTGCTCTATGCCCGTGACCGCCGCAGCCGGAGGCTCAAGGCGCTCGTGGCGATTGAAGTGAGCTTCGAGGCCGTCGAGGGGGGCGGCATGGAGGAGGTCGAGGCGGTGTCGCGGGTGCGGGCCGCGACCGCGGAGTTCATCCATGACGGCGAGCGCTGGGCGACGGAGGGCCGGGTCTACTTCAACCTCGCGCCGGCAGCTGCCGTGAAGTATCTCTCGAGCGACCTGGAACTGGTCGCCGAGGAGCATGCGGCCGTCCGGGAGTGACGGTCCAGAGGGTGACGGTTCAGAGGGTGACGGTCCAGAGGGTGGTCATGGATAACGTGGCCCCCGGAAGGCTACTCGGTCGGGCTGACGATCTCACTGCAGTTTCGGGATGCCAGGCCCGTCAGCACGCCGATCTCCACATCGTCCCGAATGAAGTGGACCGAGCCGTCACACATGGCGAGATTGGCGCCGCCGCGGTGATCGGAGAAGAGGGCGCCGTAGGAGTCATCGTCCCAGGCCTCTTCCTGCGGCGGATTGACGAGCGGAGCGGTGGAGGAGTTGGGGCCGATCGAGGTGCAGTTCAACGCCGACGCCCAGATCCCGTGCCCGTTCGTTCCGACGACCCCGCGGCCCGTGAGCTCGAACAGCAGCATGGTCTTCGAGAGGCCGTCGGTGATCTGCCGCAGCCGCACGCCGTCCGCCAGCGACGTGTTGGCGCCGTTGACGAGCACGCCGTTCTTGGCGGCATACGCCGCACCGTTGGGCTGCTTGTATCGGCTGCGAATCGACGTCGGCGTGACGCCGGCGCAGCCCGCATAGTCGATGCATGCCATGCCCTCGAGATCGATCGGGCTCGTGACACCGTCACCATTGATGTCTTTCGTCCGGGCCCCCGACCTCGAGTCATGGGTTCGTGACGTGCTCGGGCAGAGATACGTCGGCACCGCAGTGGCCGTGGCCCGTGCATTGAACGGGCTGTTGAGTTTCGCCGAGAGGTAGAGCCGTGAATCGGCAGACGCGATCGCATCATCGACGACGGGCTCCCAGGTGACCTGGAGTTGTCGTTGGTCGAGATACTCCAGGAAGAAGGCCGACCATGAGATGTATTTCCATCCCACTCTCGGCTGGAGTTGCCCCGGCGGATAGCGACCGCGGGCGTCGGCGAAGATCGCCATCGCCATCCCGATCTGCTTGAGGTTGTTTTGGCAGCTGAGGCGTCGCGAAGCTTCTCTGGCCGACTGAACGCTCGGCAGGAGCATGCCGATCAGCGAAGCGATGATCGCCACCACCACCAGCAGTTCGACGAGGCTGAAACCCCCGGGACGTCGGGTGAATGAAGAGGGCATGGTGGATCTGCTCCGGGGGCCTCGACGGGACTGATGCAACCCGCCAAGAGGGGTATCTTACGGAGGCTGGGTGGCCGCGTCGCGGATTGGGTGGATGCGGGCTCTGCGGATGCTGGGCCGCATGAGTGCCCCCGACTTTGCCGGTCGTGGGGAGCGGTTCGCGGGCTCATGGTCGGGGCGACGATATCCCTTCTGGGACGGGCGGTCGGTCAGTGGGACGAGGAATCCGGGAGCGACGTGCATGGCGCGGCCGGTGAACAGCGATCAGCCGCGGCGGCGCCGGAGTTCCGCGCGGACGTGGGTGATCCCGCTCGTGGCAGCCCTCGTCGGCCTCACCATCGACGCGGCACGCGGCCAAACCCGCGGCAGCCAGTCCCCCGGCCAGTCGCCGGCGCCGGCGGAGTCGCCCCTGCCCGTCGCCCAGGGCCACATTCGCAGGTCGCGGGAGTATCTGAAGGCGTCGTGCGAGATGCTCAAAAAGTGCGATCGCCACGCGGTCGACGGCTACTACGTCGCCTGCGAGGAGGCATGGAACGCCGCCTGGACGTGCCCGGAGTCGCGGGACACGCTGATCGACGCCGCGGATCTCTATGCCGATGCCCTGGCGGGATTGCTCGAAGCGGCCCGGCTCCACGGCCGGCTCGACCAGGGCGGCCTCTGGATCGGCCCACGGAGCAAGCCGGTCTTCGTCCCCTTCCAGCCTCAGGCGTTGCCGGTCGCCGCCTCGGCCATCGCATCGATCGAACCGCAGGGCCAGCCGGGCGACAAGCGGCTCACGCGGCGGCACCTGCGCGACGGCTTCGGTCTGCCGGTGGTCGTGCGGGTCGCGAACGATTCGACGCACGAGGAAACCAGGAGATTTGCGGCGCCGCGGCAGTCCCTCGCCGCCACCGCCGTCCTGCGGTTCGCCGTGCCGGGCAACGAGAACTTCCTGCAGAAGTTCAGCGGTCCCGTCGCCCGTGACCATGCGCCGGCCGTGCTCGACCTCGCCAATCCGGTGGAGATCGCGGCGGTCCGCATCGGTTCCGCCAAACCCCATCTCGCCGCCGATCTCTCGGCACCGCTGCTCGACGCCCTCGAGGGCACGCCGCGCTCGAGCATCACGGGGTTTCTGCAGCCCTTCGGCAGCGGCGCCACGCGGCCCCATCTCGAGATGCTCGAGCCCCATCAGCCGGGGCGGATTCCCGTGGTCTTCATCCACGGCCTCGCCAGCGACGAGGGCACGTGGTTCGACATGATCAACGAACTGCGGGCCTGGCCGGAATTTCACCGGCGGTATGAGCCGTGGGTCTATCACTACCCCACCGGCGCCGCGTTCCTGCAGTCGTCGGCCGCGCTGCGGCGGCAACTCATCGCGGCGGTGCGCCAGTGCGATCCGGAGGGAAGCGACCCGGCGATGCGCAACCTCGTGCTCGTCGGGCACAGCATGGGGGGGCTGCACGCCAAGCTCCAGGTCGTCGAGCCGGCCGATCGCATCTGGGACGCCGTCGCCAGCGTGCCCTTCGAGCAGATCCGCATGCCGGAAAAGATGCGCGAGATCGTGAAGCCCGCCTACTTTTTTCAACCGTTGCCATTCGTCAACCGGATCGTCTGCATCGCGACACCCCACAAGGGATCGCTCCTGGCATCGCTTGGCGTGGGCCGGCTCGCGTCCATCAGCGTGCGAACGCCCCCCGAGAATCAGCGGATTCACGACGCCGTGGTCCGGTTGAATCCCGGCGTCTTTCGCGAGGAGTATGAGCGACGGCCCCCGACGAGCATCGACCTGCTACGGCCCGACTCCGAAATGCTGGCGGCGATTCGCGGGCTGCGGCCGCCGTGCTGGGTCACCGTGCACAGCGTCGTCGGCGACGCCCATCATTCCCTGCTCGGGGGCCGTGACGACTGCGTGGTGCCGGTGGAGAGCGCGCACACCGTGGCCGCCGTGAGCGAGATCGCGGTGCCGGCGAGCCATACGAGGGTGCAGCACCATCCGCTCACCATCGCCGAGGTGCGGCGGATCCTCATCCAGCATCTTCAGGAGACCGGGCTGAACCCGCCGCAGCCGGCGGTTCCGTCCAGCTCGCCCTGAGGAAATCGGTCTCCGGAGCCCCGTGTGGCAAGAAGGTGTCGCGGCGGGTGTCCGCCGCGCTGCGGCATCGGGCAGGCGGAACGCCGGCTGCGGACCTGGCTTCGACTTTTGCGGTTTTTCGGCATGGGGCATGCCCCGCGGCATTCTTTTCAAGCCGCCATCGCCACGGCATGTTCGAGGAGTCGCGGCACGTGACTTCCACGCTCCGGCGCATCGCGTCCCAGTGGATGACCTGCTCGGCTGTCGGTTCGTGACAGCGGCCCCCGCCGCGACGATCATCCGCGTGACGATCCCTCCGCCCGAAAACAACCGGCCCGACACGATCGTGCGGAGGCTCCCGAAGCTCGGAGCCGTCATCGCGGGAGCCGGTCCTTGCAGCAACTCCTGGAATCGAGGTACAAGATCCACGGCGAGCCTCCTTGCTCAAACTGAACGGGGGTAGAGATCCGTCCACTTTGAAGCCGGCTCGCCACTTTTCAGGCAGCAGTGTCAGCCGGCAGAACACTCCTCGAAAACCGCAAAAGTCGAACTGGCTGCCTCTGAAAAAGGCCCCACGTTCCCCTGCGGCCGGGGAGCGGTGTGAAGCAAGTTCCACGAAGTCGACCGGAGAAAACGCCGAGGGTTTCGTGAGTCGCCAGCCGGCGCATCCGGCGGCTCGCGACGTCATCCACGGCCTGCTGGGGAAATCGTCATGGTCCTGAAGCAACGTCTGCCCCGCCGGGATTTTCTGACGGGGGTCGCCGCCGCGACCGTGGCCGGCTCGCTCGATCCGGCGTCGGTCCGCGCCGCCGAGCTGGGTCGAGCGCGGACGATCTCGATCCTCCACACCACCGACCTCCACGGTCGAATCCTTCCCACGAGCACCTACGAAGGTCTCGACGATGTCGGCGGCCTGGCCCGCTGCGCGACCTGCCTGAGGCAGTGGCGGCGGGAGACGCCGCACTCCATCACGGTCGATGTCGGCGACGTGGTTCAGGGCACGGCCGTCAGCCTGCAGTGCGGCGGCACGCTGATGATCGATCTCTTCAACCGGCTCGGCTACGACGCCTGGACGCTCGGCAACCACGACTTCGACTGGGGCCCCGAGAGACTCGAAGCCCTGCTCGAGCGATCCACCGCCCCGGTGCTCACGGCCAATCTCGCGCGGGGCATGGCAGCTGCCGGAGGGTTCGACGGTGGATGGAAGAAAGTTTTGCCATGGACGATCCGGGAGGTGGGGGGCTTCCGCATCGGTCTGATCGGCCTGATCACGCCGGGGCTGCCGTTCTGGCTGCCCCCGGAACTGCTCGCCGGCTTCGCCCCGACCGACCCCGCCGAGGCCCTCGAGTCCGCCGTCGCGGTCGTGCGGGGCGAGAAGGCCGATGCGGTGGTGGTGATGGGGCACATGGGCTGGCGGTTCAACGACGATTACGCCAATCCGGTCCGCGCCATGCTCCGGGACGTCAATGGCGTCGACGTCTATCTGGCCGGCCACTCCCACCAGAATCAGCCGTCGTGGATGTTGCACGACGTGCTCTGCTCACAGGCCAGCTACCACGGCATCCATTGTGGTCGCGTCGATCTCACGTTCGATCTCGATACCCGCAAACTCGTCGATCGCCGCGCCTTCACGCTGCTCATGGACGACCGGTTCGCGCTCGACACCGCGGTCATGGAACTCTCGAAGCCCGGCCTCGAGGCGGCCGAAGCCACCCTCGCCCGCGACGTGGCGACCGTCGCCCGCGTGATTCCCGGCCGGGGACGCCGCAGCGAACTGGTGCAACTCCTCTGCGAATGTTTCGCGGACGCCCTGAAGAAGCAGGGCCAGCCCGTGGACGGCGTGTTTCATGGCACTTTCGAAACGGGCGACCTGCAGCCCGGCCGACTCACCGTCGCCGACTGCTGGAAGATCATCCCGTACGAAAACATGCTCGTGAGCGCCGAGGTCACCGCGGCCGAAATGCTGGCGATCGTGGCCGAGGACGCGAAGCAGAAGCAATCCGACCGCACGCTCTGGCCATTCGAGGTGGTGGCCGGCGGCGATGGCACGCCGGCAAAGCTGACGCTGTCGGGCGCCGACGTGCCACCCGAACGCCGGCTGACGATCGGCTTCAACGCCTACGACGCCCAGTCGGGCGGCCGCCGCTTGATGCGGACACGCGAGATTCTCGCCGCCGAGGCGGCGAAGCGGCGGACCTCGAACATCGACAGCCGCTCGGCCCTGATCGACGGCCTGCTCGACCGCGGCACGATCGGCTGACCGCCGGTCATCGCCAGACGAACAACAGGGCCTGCACCGCCTCGTGCAACGCCCGGGCCAGCCGCGAATCGGTCCCCAGTTCCTGGCCGATGCGAATGAGCACGAGTGCCTGGATGATTCCGTTCCAGTTGAGAACTTGCATGTCGCCCTCCTTGACGACGCCAGTGCCGGTCGCCCGGCAATCACGCTGACAAGCATTCGCCGGCGATCGGTCCACGGCAAGACGCACGCGAGGACGGCAAAAAAACGGCCCCGGATGGGCCACCGTCCCAGGACAGTTGGCAACGGCCAGCCCTGGAAGCCGCCGCTGTTTCCGCCCCCCACGACATCCGGGCAGTGGGACTCATCAAAAGAAAAGGACCCGTGGTTCGAAAACCACGGGTCCGGTAGCGGCTCTAGAAGTGTGGGTCTTTGGGGGGGGGGAACAGCCGCTGAAAAGAATCAAGTGTGTTGTGGGGTCGGCTCTCCCGCCGACGTCTCAACAGTACACGATGACTCGCCGCCGTGTCGAATGCTTTTTCAGCGGGGTCCATTTCCATCGCCAAACCGGCTGTCTTGTGCGGTTTATGACGGCTCTGTGGCCTGCCGCCGCCCCGGGACACTGCCCGCTTCTCCGGGCCTCGTACGGTCGGATACGCTACCCGCAGTCGCCTCCGGCGATTTGCCGCCGTCCCCCCGAACCTTCCCGGATACCCATGGCCGCCACTCCTGCCGACCCGTTTTCCGCCCGCGCGACCTTCGAGACGGGCTCCGGCCCCGCCACGCTCTACCGGCTTCGGGCCCTCGACGACGCGGGAGTGACCGACACGTCGCGGCTGCCCTATTCGCTGCGGATGATCCTCGAATCGCTGCTGCGAAACTGCGACGGCTACGAGGTGACGGAAGCCGACGTCCGCACGCTCGCCACCTGGAATGCCGCGAGCCCGGCGGAGCAGGAGATTCCCTTCAAGCCGGCCCGTGTCGTTCTCCAGGATTTCACGGGCGTGCCCTGCGTCGTCGACCTCGCCGCGATGAGGGCGGCGATGAAGCGGCTCGGCGGCGATCCGCGGAAGATCAATCCGCTCGT
>SXWC01000024.1 GCA_005789975.1 Planctomycetaceae bacterium | reverse complement strand
GGAGGCGGGCGGTGGCGCCGCCGAGATAGCGGTAGAGCGGCAGGCCGCAATGCTCCGCGGCCGCATGGGCCACGGCGAGCGAGACCCCGAGGATCGCGTTGGCGCCGAGCACCTTCTTGTTGGGCGTGCCGTCGAGTTCCATCATCAGCTCGTCGACGGTCGTCTGGTCGAGGGCGTCGCAGCCCTCGAGCTCCTCGGCGATCCGCGTGTTGACGTTCTCGACCGCCTCCAGCACGCCCTTGCCGAGGTACACGGCCTTGTCGCCGTCACGCTTCTCCCATGCCTCGTGGGCACCCGTGCTCGCACCGGATGGCACCGCCGCACGACCGCTCGCGCCATCGGCGAGCGCCACATCGACCTCGATGGTGGGGTTTCCGCGGCTGTCGAGAATCTGGCGGGCGTGGACGTCGACAATCGTGGACATGAGGACCTCGCGTGGTGAATGATGTCGGGGCGGCCGCCGCCGGCGTGCGCACGGCAACCGGACGACGAGCCGGGCGAGCCGCATTGTGCCAGCGGCGCACCGCGACGCAAGGCCCGAGCGGGGCGGACAGCGGGCGGCTGTCCCCTGCCCCGCATCGCAGGTATCCTCGGAGCGTGATCCCTCGACCGTTGCGGTCGTCCCCGGTCGCCCCCGCTCACCGCCCGTTGCGGTCGTCCCCCGTCGCCCCCGCTCACCGCCCCATGTTTACCGGTCTCGTCGAATCGCTCGGCCGCGTCGTCGCGGCCGTCCCCGATCCCCCCGGCCTGCGGCTCGTCATCGACGCCGGTCAGGTCGCGACCGACGCCGCGGTGGGTGACAGCATCTGCACGAGCGGCTGCTGCCTGTCGGTGGTGCGGATCGAGGGCCCGCAACTCTCCTTCCAACTCGGTCCCGAGACGCTCTCCCGGACGACCCTCGGCGGCCTTGCGGCCGGCGATCCCGTCAATCTCGAACGTTCGCTGCGGCTTTCCGATCGGCTCGGCGGCCACCTCGTGACCGGCCACGTCGACGGCATGGGCCGGCTCGCGTCCCGCGTCGAGGAGGGCGATTGGGTCACCTGCCGGTTCGAAGCCCCCGCCCCGCTGCTGGCGCAGATGGCGGGCAAGGGCTCGGTGGCGATCGACGGCATCAGCCTCACCGTGGTGGACGTTTCGCCGACGGAGTTCGGCGTGGCCCTGATCCCCCACACGCTGGCATGCACGACGCTGGGCGGACTCGCCGTCGGCCGGCGGGTGAACCTCGAAACGGACCTGGTCTTCAAATACGTCGACCGCTGGCTGACAGCCCGTCATTCCTCATGATGCACGAACCCGAAGCTCCCGCCCCGCTGTCACAGTCCCCGGAGGCTCAGCCCCCGCCGGCTCAGCCCCGGCAGACGACGGCCTACCTGAAAAAGCTGTTCTCGCAGGTCGGATTCACGATCGACGCCCGCAAGGGGCAGAACGTCCTCGTCGACCTCAATCTCATCGACCTGCTCGTGCGGACCGCCGAGATCCAGCCGGCCGACGTCGTGCTGGAGGTCGGTTGCGGCACGGGCGTCGTCACCGAGCGGGTGGCGGCGGCGGCGGCCTGCGTCGTCAGCGCGGAGATCGATCCCCGCCTCGCCCAGTTGGCACGCGATCGGCTCGTCGAACGCGACAACGTGAACCTCGTCGAGGGCGACGTGCTGGCCGGCAAGCACCGGTTCGCACCGGAGGTGCTCGCGGCCGTCGAGACGGCCCGCGCCGCCTCCCCGCGCGGCCGCTTTTTGCTCGTGGCCAACCTGCCCTACTGCGTCGCCACCCCGGTGATCTCGAACCTTCTCGCCCTGCCCCGCCCGTTCGACACGGCGGTCGTCACGGTGCAGCGGGAGATGGCGGAACGGATGACGGCCACCGCCGGCACCGGGCCTTACAACGCCCTCTCGGTCTGGATCGGCGCGCAATGCCGCGGCGAGATCATCCGCATCCTGCCGCCGGGCGTGTTCTGGCCGCGGCCGAAGGTCGAGTCGGCGATCGTGCGGCTCGATATCGAGCCTGAACGACGGGCCGCGATCGGCGACCTCGGCCGCTTTCACGAGGTCGTCCGCGAGGTCTTCTGCCATCGCCGCAAGGTGCTCCGCGGCATCCTCCTGCGAATGGCCGGCGGCAAGAAGACGGAGGCCGCCCACGCCACCGTCGAGCGGGTCTACGCCGCGCTCGGCCTGCCGCCGAACGCACGTGCCGAGGACATCCCGCCCGACGACTTCGCCCGGCTCGTCAGGGCCTTCGACGCCGGCTGAGCCGCCCGCCGCCAAGGCCGGGGAATCGCTACGACCCGCACGGACACCACCCGCGAAACCCGCTTTCTCCCGTGGAAAAACGGAATTCGACCGGCCTGTCCGCAATTTCCGGTTATCTGGACCGGACGGCTAAACTGGGGCTTCCGAAGGTTGTCCTGCCGAAATCCCAAGGTCGGGTCTGAGCCGTTCCCCCCGGGGGGCACCGGCTCTCGACAGGGGAAACCGAGGGTGGAGGCCTTCTGCGCGTGATACCAACTCCCACGACTGAAGCGTCGTTCGCACCCACCATCGTCGATCTGCTGCGGCAACGGGCCGCCTACCGACCCCATGACCGGGCCTTCACGTTCCTGGTGGACGGCGAGCACGAAGAGCTCAACATCACCTATGCCCAACTCGACCGGAAGGCCCGGGCGGTGGGTGCCTGGCTGATGGACCGCGGGATGGTCGGCAAGCGGGTCTTATTGCTCTATCCCTCCGGCCTCGACTTCATCGCGGCCTTCATGGGCTGCCTCTACGGCGGCGCCATCGCCGTGCCCGCCTACCCGCCCCGCAAGAATCGGTCGGTCGAAAGGATCGAGGCCATCGCCTCGGATGCCGACGCCTCCGTCGCCCTCACCACCCGGGACGTGCTCGACCGCTTCGATGCCCTTCGGGCGGCGGCCCCGAGCCTCGAACATCTCGTCTGGAAGGTTGACAGCGAACTGGAGCCCAGTTGGGCCGACCGTTGGAGCCGACCCGACATCGACGGCGACACGCTCGCCTTCCTGCAATACACCAGCGGCTCCACCGGCACGCCCAAGGGGGTGATGCTGTCCCACGAGAACCTGCTCCACAACTCGTTGCGGATCATGCAGGCGTTCGAGATCACCCGGAGCCAGTCGGGCGTGTTCTGGCTGCCGAGCTTTCACGACATGGGGCTGATCGGCGGCATCCTCGTGCCGCTGTACGGCGGCAAGTTCAACGTGCTCATGTCACCCGTCGCCTTCCTGCAGAAGCCGCTCCGCTGGCTGCAGGCGATCTCCCGCTACCGGGCCACCATCAGCGGCGGGCCGAACTTCGCCTATGAGCTCTGCGTGCGAAAGACGACGCCCGAACAGCGGGCCACGCTCGACCTCTCCAGCTGGTCGCTCGCCTTCAACGGCGCCGAGCCGGTCCGCGCGGAGACGATCGACGCCTTCTGCGAGGCCTTCGCCCCGAGCGGATTCCGCCGCGAGGCGTTCTTCCCCTGCTACGGCCTCGCCGAGAGCACCCTCATGGTCACCGGAGGGATGAAGTTCGAGCAGCCCGTGACCCGTTCGTTCGATGCCGCCTCGATCGAGACCGGCACCGCCCAGTCGCGGCCCGCGAAGGCCGCCGGCGCCCGCCGACTCGTCGGCAGCGGCCGCGAACTCGACGGCCAGGACGTGCTGATCGTCGATCCGCACTCCACCGAGGCATTGGCCCCGGGCCGCGTGGGCGAGATCTGGGTGAGCGGTCCGAGCGTCGCCCAGGGCTACTGGAACCGTCCCGACGAATCGCAGGCCACGTTCGGCGCCATGCTCGCCCAGCCTGACCAGGACGACTCGCAGGCCTTCGCCAAGTGGCGGCCCAATCCGGGCCCCTACCTCCGCACCGGTGACCTCGGCTTCTTCGACTCCGGCGAGCTTTTCGTGACGGGCCGGCTCAAGGACCTGATCATCATCCGCGGCCGCAATCATTACCCGCAGGATCTCGAGCACACCGTGGAGGAGGCGAGCAGCCTCGTGCGAGCCGGCTCGGTGGCTGCCTTCGCCGTGGACATCGACGACCGCGAGCGGGTGGTGGTGGTTGCCGAGGTCGAACGGGGCAAACGCGATCCGGCCGAGCTCGTGGCGGCTTTCGACGCGATCCGCAGCAAACTCGCCCGCGACCACGAGGTGGCGGCCGAGGCCATCGTGCTCGTGCGGCCCAACAGCATCCCGAAGACGTCGAGCGGCAAGATCCAACGGCATGCCTGCAAGCGGCAGTTTCTCGAGAACACGCTCGAGGTCGTCGAACAGCACGTGAGCTGGCTGACCCCGGCGGCACCGGCCGTCGCCGCCCCGGCGGGTTCGGGCCTGCCGCGACTGGCCCGGCAACGGCCCGTGGGCGAGGCGTCTCGGGCCCACCGTCCCGAGCGCGATCTCCCCCAGGAGATCGTGCAGACGGTCTTCGACCACGTTCGCCGCATCGCCAAGGAGCGGGCCGGCGAGCTGACCCTCGACACCAACATCGTCGAACTCGGCCTCGATTCGCTGGAGCGGATGGAGATCGTCGCGAGTCTCGAGGAGGCCTACGGCGCCCGCTTCCCGGAGCAGGTGCTCCCGCAGATTGAAACCTGCCGCGAGGTCACCGAGGCGATCATCGACCACATGCCGACGGCGGCGAAGGAGCCCTCCGACCGGTCCGTGCGGATGGATGCCGAGATCGGCGCCGACGTCTGGGACATCCAGCAGTTTCCCGAGGTCCGCGCGCTGGAGCAGAACTTCGCGATGGTCCGCGACGCGGGCCTCGAAAACCCCTACTTCACGCTGCACGAAGGGCTCACGAACGACCGCACCATGGTCGCCGGTCGGGAGATGGTCAGCTGGGCCACCTACAACTACCTCGGCATGTCGGGCGAGCCCGAAGTGGCCGCGGCCGCGAAGGCGGCGATCGACCGGTTTGGCACGAGCGTGTCGGCGAGCCGGCTGGTGTCGGGCGAGAAGACGATCCACCGGGAACTGGAGCGGGAGATCGCCCGGCTCGTCGGCACGGAGGACTCGATCACGTTCGTCGGCGGCCATGCGACGAACGAAACCGTGATCGGGCACGTGGTCGGCCCCGGTGACCTCGTGCTGCACGACGCGTTGGCCCACAACAGCCTCCTCCAGGGCGCGCTGCTTTCCGGCGCCCGTCGCCGCCCCTTCCCGCACAACGACTACGACGCCGCCGAGAAGCTCCTCGCGCAGATGCGGAGCCAATACCGCCGCGTGCTGGTGGTGATCGAGGGCATCTACAGCATGGACGGCGATTTCACCGAGCTGCCCAAGTTCATCGGCCTCGCCAAACGGCACAAGGCCCTGCTGATGGTGGACGAGGCCCATTCCATCGGTGTGATGGGTGTCCGCGGCCGCGGCATCGGCGAGCACTTCGGCGTGAATCCCGAGGACGTCGATATCTGGATGGGCACCCTCTCCAAGGCGCTGGGCAGTTGCGGCGGCTACATCGCCGGCTCCGCGGCACTCGTCCGCTGGCTCAAGTACACCGTGCCGGGGTTCGTCTATTCCGTCGGCCTGCCACCCGCGGCGGCGGGGGCGTCGCTCGGCGCCCTGCGGCTGCTGCAGCGGGAGCCGCAGCGGGTGGAACGGCTTCACGCCAACGCCCGGCTCTTCCTCCAGCTGGCCAAGGAAGCCGGCCTCGATACGGGCCCCTCGGGGGGCTCGGCGATCGTGCCGGTCATCCTCGGCAACTCGATGAACAGCCTGCGTCTCTCCCGCAATCTCTTCGCGCGGGGCATCAACGTGCAGCCCATTCTCTATCCGGCGGTGGAGGAGAGCGCCGCCCGCCTGAGGTTCTTCATCACCTCCCGGCACACGACCGACCAGATCCGTCGCACGATCACGGCGGTCCAGGAAGAGCTCACGAAGATCGACCCGGGCTACACCCGCAGATCGGCGTGACCGCGGCCGAAACGCCCTCATGGCCACTGAAACCACGAGCCACCGGCTCGTCCTGCCCGCCGACGCCAACCACCACGGCACGCTCTACGCCGGCAGCCTGCTGAGGTATGCCCTCGAGGCGGCCTCCGCCACGGGCAGCCGGGCTGCGGGACCGGCGGCCAACCTGTTGCTGCGGCGGGTGCTCTCGCTGGAGTGCCGGAGAAGCGTGCCGGTGGGCACGCTCGTCGAGATCCGCTGCGGCGTGCTCCAGGTGCGGCAGGCCTACATCGTCGTGGGCGTGGTGGGCATGCCCACGCCGGGCGGCACGCTGCCCTGGATGGACGGGCTGCTCGGCTTCGTGCAGGTCGATGAAGCCGGTCTGCCGGCGGCATTGCCGCAGCCGATCGAGCCCATCTCCGGCGGCCGTTTCTGGCAGCCGCTCATCGACCGGTCGGCCAGGCTCGCCACCATCCGCGGGGCCACCGGCGACTGGATCGCCGCCGGCTGGTGAGATCCGCCCGGATGCGGCTCAGAACTTCACCTCGACGCCGAAGTCGATGCCGTTCGTGAAGACGTATTCGGTGCCGTCGTTCACCGGCACGATCCGGTCGTACAACACTTCACGGGTGCCCACCGTCCAGTCCGTGGCCGTGGGATCGGCCGGGTTCTCACCGGGGGCGTACGCCGCCTGAACCCGCTTGGGGACCGTCCTGTAGCCCGTGTTGCTCGAGGCGCGGGCGATGCCCGACATCCACATGCCCGTGTAACCCGCCCGCAGGAGGACGGCCTGGCTGACGCGGAACTGGGTTCCGAACCGCCACTCACCGATCGGCGAGAACATGAACTGATGCTCCGCCTGGTTGGTCGCGTTGGTCTGGCCCGTGCCGTAGATCTGCAGGAAGAGTGGCGGCGGATCGACCGAAACCGGCTGTCCCTGGGCGATCGAGGTGAACGTGGTCGATGGCGTGAACGTGGTCCGGAGGTAGTCGGCACCGAGGGCCTCGGGGAAGTTCGCCCCGCGATAGAGGTTGTTCTGCCAGTTGAAGGCCGCCGTGAACTTCAGTTCGGTCGAGAACGTCCACCTGCCCCGCTGGGTTTCCAGCAGGAGGGCAAACTCCGGCCCGACCATGTTGTTGGTCGTGTAGGTCTCCCAATCGCCGGTCTGGAGCGGCGTCGGGGCTCCTCGTCCGGTCAGGGCATCGACGCCGTCGATGTCGAGCACGTCTCCCGCCGAAGTGACGTTCGTTCCCACGTTGACGTTGCCCCCGATGGTGCCCGTGCCGTCCCCACCGCCACCCGTGGCATTCGAGCCGCTCGTCGTCGTGTTGAAGGGGTACTGGTTGCTCTCGTAACCCAGGCCGTAGCGATCTTCCAGCTGGACGAACCGCGGGCCGAGGCCAAACCGCACCGACGACCCGCTGCCCCGCTTGCCGAGCTGCCGCCGGACGATCGCCGAGAATCCCCCGCTCTGGATGCGGGTGATGTTCTCCTGGGTGAGTTTCTGCGAGATGATGTGGTCCGGCGGGGGGCTCACCGAGGTGATCGTGGTCGTCGTCGCCGGCAGCCCGCCGATGAAGCCACCACCCGTCTGGGTCGACTGGGTGAAGATCTGCTGGGGCGACGATGCGGCAAACTCGCTGACCGTCGTGAACTTCTGCCCCTGGTCTCCGCTGTCAAAGTAGGAGAACTGCATGCCGCTGTCGTCGTAGATCCAGCCGCCCTCATAGCGGTTGCCCCACGTCATCACCGTGCGCATCCAGCTGGTGTTGAGGTCCATCGTCAGCACGTCGCCGCCGAAGACGTAGAGCCCGCCGATGACGTCGCCGGTCTCGAGGTTGGCGTTGTTCAACTGCACGAGCGACTGCGGTGAGATCGGCTGGACGGGAATGATGTACGCGCCGGTCTGGGTCTGGGCGACGCCCACCACGTCGGGCACGGTGATGCCCATGTAGAGGCGGTCGTAGTTGAAGAAGATCCCCTCGCTCTTTTCGGGATAGATCTCGTACTCCTGGAGATCGGGGGGGGCGAACATCTGGAAATCGTAGAAGTTCTGATCGGGCAGCAGTGGCATCCAGTTGCCGCCCGCGGTGGCCGCAACGGCGGCGCACCATGTCGCCCCGACGGTGAGGAGAGTCGCCGCAAGACGCCCAAAACTCGGTTTCGTAGCCATCGCTTGTGTGCCCTGGAGAGCAGGATCCGATGTTCCGCCAGTGCGGATTGCTCTCCTGGTATAGGTCGTGCTGGTCGATCGGGTTGACGAAACTTGGCTGACTCTGCGGGATTGAAGGATTGAGCCGGTCCTGCGGCCGAAAATCTGGCAAGGGGGGCAGACTCGGGTATTCTGCGTTGATCGGGCCCCGCTTTCGCGGCCTGGATCCGCACAGGAGTCGTCCCATGCCCCGCCTCGCCGCTTCGGCCCTCCTCGCCCTGCTTTCCCTGACAGCCTTCGCGGAGCGGCCAGCGGACCGCCCGAGGGAGGTCGAAGCCCGCCGAGCCGCAGCCGCAAAGAAGGCCGGGGCGGAGTTCCTCAGGGTGCTGCGGGATGACGACGGCGAGCCGATCTCGCTCGACACCTCGATCGTCGAATACCGGGAGACGGCCGCGGCGGCGGCTCAGGCGGGGCGAAAAACGCCGCTGCAGGTCGATCTGGTGGCGGCGGTCCACGTCGGGGGCGCCGACTACTACGAGATCCTCGACCGGATGTTCACCGACTACGACGCGGTGCTCTATGAACTCGTCGCCCCGCCGAACGCCAGGGTTCCCAAGCCGGGCCGCAAGCCCGCCGGAGCGATCGGATCGGCCCAACAGGGCCTGCGGAAGATGCTCGGGCTCGAGTTTCAACTCGAGGGCATCGACTATTCGGCGGCCAACTTCGTCCATGCCGATCTCTCGCCGAAAGAGTTCGACGCGGCCATGGCGAAACGGGGCGAGACCTGGTGGTCGATGTTCTCCCGGCTCATGCGGGAAAGCATGGCCCGGGCCGAACGCGACGGCGGTGCCGGCGACGTGAGCGTGGGCGAACTCTTCGGGATTCTCTTCGGCTCCGGGCCCGAACGGCAGGCAAAACTCCGGCGCATGATGGCCGAACAGTTCACCGACATGGAGGTGCTCTCCGCCGCCTTCGGGGGCGAGGAGGGATCGACCCTGATCACCGACCGCAACGCGGCGGCCCTCGGGATCCTGCGGGATCGGATCGCGAAGGGCGAGCGGCGGATCGCCATCTTCTACGGGGCCGCCCACATGGACGACTTCGACGAGCGGCTGCGGGAAGACTTCGGGCTTCAGCCCGGCGAGCCGGTGTGGCTGGAGGCGTGGGACCTGCGGACTCCCGTGGCGGACGCGGCGCGGAAGTGACCGCGGCTCGTCGCCAACCGCTCCCCCTCGAAGCCCGCGGGCACCATGCTCAGCCGCGTCGCATGGCGATCGGCCCAGGCTTCGGTCGTGAACCGGGTTTCCCGCCAGACGCCCTCGTAACCGAGGATCTCCACGGCCTCCCCGACGGGATCAAACTCGAATCGGCCGCGGTAGCCATGATCGACGAGGCCCGTCACCAGCGATTCCAGCGGCAGCGACCCGTGCCCGAGCGGAAGTCGATCGCCATCAGCCGCGGGAGGGCCGCAGCGATCGGCCACCTGCACCACCGCCGACGCCCTGGCGAGCCGCGGCAGCAGGCCATGACATTCCGCCTCGTGACCGAAGTGCCAGAGGTCGAGGGACAGCCGGACGGCGGCATCGTCGAACTGCTCGACGAGATCGAGCGTTTCGCGGAGGCCCGTGAGAAAACTGCAGCCGGAGGAAGCCAGCGGGTGGACGGGCTTCAGGGCGAGCGCGACACCCGCCTGCGAGGCCGCGGGCGCGAGGGCCTCGATGGCCTGGACGAGCAGCCGGCCGGCATGGCTCCGCGTATGACCACCGCGGCAGCCGCTGTGAATCACGAGGCACGGGGCCGCAACGACCGCGGCGACACCAATCGCCTCCAACGCGTCGTCGATGCTCTCGGCAAACGACCGCCCGTCGCCCCCGGTGAAGCCCCCGGCCCATTGCAGGCTCGAGACCCGCAGGCCGGCGCTGCCGACCAGGCGGGCGACGACGGCGGCCCCCAGGTCGGTCACCTTGGGCCGCCAGAGGGAGATCGCCTCCACTCCGGAGGCCGCGAGCCAGGTGATCTCCTGGGAGAGATCGGAGCCGGGACTCGTGAGTTCGCTGACTGCGACATCGAGCATGGTTATTTCCTGTGGGAGTCGCCGCTTCCAGTCCGCGGCGTGGCAACCCCGCCTCGAGGGTCGGAAGTATGTGAGCGGCGGGCGCAGCCTGTCCAGAGAAACGACGCGGGCGTCGTCAGAGCCGTGCCAGAGATGATTCCGGAAGAAACTGCACGTGACAGCATCGGGGCGTTCATTTCCACTTGACAAACTGGTGCGTAAGCCCCCCGGAGCAACGACCCCATGGCCAGGCCCCGACATTTCCGCGTGAGCGACGGCATCCGTGAAATCGTGATCCCGGCCGACGCGCTCACGTGGCAGTTCGCGCGGTCGAGCGGGCCGGGAGGGCAGCACGTCAATCGCACCAGCAGCAAGGCCGTGCTGCGGTTCGACGTGGCAGGATCGCCGCACCTGCCCGACGATGTCCGCCGCCGGTTGCTGGCCCGGGAAAAGTCGCGGCTGACCACCGACGGCGGGCTGGTGATCGCCAGTCAGGTGCACCGTGATCAGCCCCGAAACGTGGCGGAGTGTCTCGACAAACTGTCCGAGATGATCCGTCGCTCCCTCACGCCCCCCAAACGCCGCCGGCCGACGCGAAAACCACGCTCGGCGATCGCGGAACGGCTGGAGTCGAAGAAACACCGCTCGCGGACGAAGCAGCGGCGGCAGCGGCCCGATTCCTGAGTCGGCCGCGCCGGGCTGCCCGACGGCGGCGGGTGATATAATCGGTTCCGCGGGCAGCGAGGCCCGCATCGCCGCCCTTCGAAGGACTCAACCCCATGGCGTCTCCCCGCGACATCGACTCCCTGCTCCGCAAGTGGGATTTCCGCCCCGGAGAGGTCAATGCCCGGCTGCTCAAGACCCGCACCGGCCGCGAGGTGCTGCAGATGCGGATCGACATGGGCGTGGTGCAGATGGAGACCGACCTCCGCCCCGACGGCCAGCGACCCAACGGCGCCGAAACCTATTACGACTACCTCGTCGGCGAGGTGATCCGCGAGGGGGGAGGCTTCCGGCTCACCAAGGAGCAGTGCTCCGAGGCCGACCGCGAGTTCGTCCAGTTTTACCAGCGTCGGCTCTGCTGGCTCTCGCTCCGGGAATACCGCCGCGCCGCCCGCGATGCCGATCACAGCCTGGCGTTCATGGATTTCGTGCGTGAACACGCCCCCGACGAGGAATGGGCCCTGTCGCACGAGCAATACCGGCCCTTCGTCCTCTTTCATCGCGTGCAGGCGGGGGCGTTGGCGGCCCTTCAGGACGACGGCCCCGAGATGGCGATCGGGGAGATCAACAGCGGGCTCGCCCGGTTTCGGGATCTCTTTGCCCGCTACGATGCCGTGGAGCAATACGCCGACGACGAACTCGTGAAGCGACTCGAGGAGATGCGGGAAAGCGTGCGGCAGCGGTACGACGTGGGCCGGACGCTCGACGAGCGGCTCGTCGAGGCCGTGAGGTCCGAGGACTACGAGCTCGCGGCGCAGATCCGGGACCAGATTCGTCGTGGCCCGGAGGTGGTCTCCGACGGCGGTCAAGCGGGGCAGCCGGTGGACGGCGGCGGCTGAGCGTTGCCGTTCGCGGTGAACAATTTGCAAACTGCCCTGCTGGCACGGCTTGCCCATCCGCTGCCTTCGCCTCCCGCCGCGTGAACCTGGGGGGATTGTGCGGTCTGACGGCGATGAAATCCCGTCGGCCCGCGAACTGCCGCTCATGGCACGGCGTATGCACTGTCATCCATCCGCGACGGTGGACGCCTCCGCCGCCGAACCCGCCACGAGGATTCACGCCATGAACGCCACGAGCCTCCGAGACACGACCCAGCCCGATTCCCGCAACGTCATGCTCTTCGCCATGAACGTGGACGGGGAGGCCCGCACGGTTCGCGGAACGACGGTGTGGCCCATCGCCGAGGTTCTCGACTACGAGCAGCAGATCGACGGCCTCGCGGCCGGGACCTTCATCGATGGCGGCGCGGAAATCGACGCCGAGTTGATCGCCGACGTCCTCGACTCACGGATGATCGCCCCGCCGCGGCCGCAGCGGCGGAGGCAGAAGTCGGTCAGCTCCAGGGCGTTGTTCTACGCGGGCGGCTGATCGCGAGCGCGTGCTACACTTCCCGGCCACCCCGGGAGTGAAGCATGAACGGTGCCGAACCGCTGCTCGATCTGGATGCCTGCCGAGCGCGGCAGGAACGTCTTCGCCGGCACATGGCCGAACGGTCGCTCGATGCCGTGGTCGTCGTGTCGGCCGAGCACGTGCAATACCTCACCGGCCACCGCTGGGACTTCCGCTTTTCTCCCCTCGCCGCCCTGCTGTCCACGGGTGACGGGCTGCTCATCTGCCCCGACAAGCCGGTCGAGCGGGCCGCCACCGACGAGGTGCGAACCTACGAGGCGAAGTGGCGTTCGACCCTCCGCAACGATCAGCGCGAGGCGTCTGCCGCCGTGTTCGGCGACTGGCTGCGGGGTCGCGGCGCGGTCCGGCGGGTGGGCGTCGAGTTTTCCGCCTGCCCGCCCCACGTGACCCGCTGGCTGGCCGATGCGGATCTCGAGGACATCGAGCCCGCGCTGCTCGACATGCGGCGCCGGAAGGATCCCGACGAACTCGCCGTGCTCAGGCGGGCCATCGGGGCGAGCGGTGCCATGTATGCCCGGGCCCGTGAGATCGTCGCGCCGGGCGTGAGCGAACTGACCGTGTTTTCGGAGCTCCAGGCCGCCGCGGTGGCGTCGTGCGGGGAGATGCTGACGGGCACGGGCAACGATTATGCCTGCGGTGCCCGCGGCGGGCCGCCGCGAAACCGTCCCTGCGAGGCGGGCGATCTCTTCATCCTCGACCTCGGCCCCGCCTGTCGCGGTTACTTCGCCGACACGTCGCGGGCCATTGCGGTGGACCGCCGGCCCACCGACGAGCAACTCGCCGCGTGGCGGCTCGTCACCGGAGCCCTCGAACTCGTCGAGCGGATCGCACGGCCGGGCGTTCGCTGTCGGGACATCTACGAGGAAGTCCGCCAGTGGCTGGCGACCGCGACCGTGGGCTCCTGGTCGAGCCACCTCGGCCACGGCATCGGTCTGGCCGTGCACGAGGCTCCGCACTTGAACCCCAACTGGGACGACACGCTCCGGGAGGGGGAGGTGATCGCCGTGGAGCCCGCGCTCTACGATCCCCGACTGCGGTGCGGCATGCGGATCGAGAACGACTACCTCGTGACGGCCACGGGCCTCGAGAACCTCAGCCCGTTCCCGCTCGCGCTGGATCACTGAGCGCCAACGCGGCGGCGTCAGAAGTCGTAGCCGAAGGCCGCGAGGTCGGCCTGGTAATACTCCCCGATCAACCCGCGGGTCTCGGCGTCGTAATACCCGCGGTGGTTGGCGCCGCGGGGCGACGCATTCCGCCGGTCGAGCCGTCCCGGAATTCGATGGCGGGCGGCAAACTCGTTCCAATCAGCCGCCAGATTCTCGAATCGGAGGAGTTCGCCGGCCAGGAGCGTGCCGTCGGCGGCCGCCAGCCAGGCCACCTGCGGCAGGAACCAGAGGAGCGTGCCGTCGATCATGTTGCACTCGTTGAAGGGCACGCCCGTGCGTTCGAAGAACCCCCGCGTGCTGTAGTCGCCATGGCGATAGGTGTCGATCACCCACTGCTTGAACGGCAGGTGCAGGTTGGCGAGATGCGGATTCGCCTCCCCGCTCTCAAACCGCCGGCGGCGAAAGTGATACTCCGACACGACCCGATCGAACGGG
This sequence comes from Planctomycetaceae bacterium, assembly GCA_005789975.1. Next base: position 3,569 of record SXWC01000024.1, on the reverse strand, counting down.
TTGCGGACAACCGCAAAAAGCGTCCCGCCGGCGCCGTGCTCGGCGACCCAGCGTGCGGCCGTGCGATGGCCGGCATTCACGATGGACTCGCCGGCTGCCTCGGCGAGGCTCGTGCCGGCGTTCTTGCTGATGTGGATGAAAACGGGCCTGGGATGCTTCATGGCATGATGTGCCCGACCTGCGATCGGCGTGGCCTCGGGGAAGCGTCGCAGAAATGTCCCCGACGTGCAAAAACCGACGCCGGCCGCTTTCTTCGCGTGGAGCCGGCAGCGTCCCGGGGCCGCCCGCAATTGCCCCCGGTTCCGCCCGGGGCTTCCTGGCGAGGAGGCCCGGCCCAGGATGTTACGCCCGGACGGGATCGCGTACATTCTTGGGCACCGCGGCGACAGGCCGCGGCTGCCGCGATCCCTCAAATGCCCCAGGAACATGCCGCATGTCTCTCGCCGAGACTTTCCCCGACACCACTCCAGGCCGCTGGCAGGCGCTCGCCGACCGCGTGCTCGCCGGCGGGGCGATCGATCGCGCCGAGGCCCGCGGGATCCTCGATTCGTCCGACGCCGAACTCCTCGACATCCTCGCGGCGGCCTGGCGGGTGCGGCACCGCCATTTCGGCAACACGGTGCAGCTCTTCTTCCTCATGAACGCCAAGAGCGGCCTCTGCCCCGAGGACTGCGGTTACTGCTCCCAGTCGAAGGTGTCCGAGGCCGAGATTCCCCGATACAACCTCCTCTCGGCTCCCAAGCTCCTGGAAGCCGCCAAGCTGGCGGCCGAGCAGCAGTCGAAGACGTTTTGCATCGTGATCTCCGCCCGGGGCCCGACCCAGCGGGAGATCGACTTCGTCTGCCAGATCACGCCCCAGATCAAGCGGCAATACGGGCTCAACATCTGCGCCTGCCTCGGACTGCTCACGCCCGAGCAGGCGAAGCAGCTCGCGGCGGCGGGCGTGGACAAGGTCAACCACAACCTCAACACGAGCGAGCGGCACTACGGCGAGGTCTGCACGACCCACACCTATGCCGATCGCGTGGCCACGCTCGCGGCCTGCCGTTCCGCCGGCCTGGAACTCTGCAGCGGCGGCATCATGGGCATGGGTGAGACCCACGACGACCTCGTCGACATGGCGATGGAGCTGCGGGCCCTCAACGTGGAGTCGATCCCGCTCAACTTCCTCAACGCGATCGACGGCACCCCGCTGGAACACGTCAACAAGATCAATCCCCGCGACTGCCTCCGGGGGCTCGCCATGCTGCGGCTCGTGAATCCGACGGCGGAGATTCGCATCGCCGGCGGCCGCGAAATCCACCTCGGCAGCCTGCAGCCGCTGGGCCTCTACGCCGCCAACTCGATGTTTGTGGGTGATTACCTGACCACCAAGGGACAGCTTCCCGAGGCGGACTACCGGATGATCGAGGAGATGGGCTTCGTGATCACCCGTGGCGCGGAATCGGCGGAGCCGATTCCCACGATGACGTGATCGGGCCCGTCACGAATCCTCACCGATCACGCCGAGGCTCATCAGCAGTTCCGACATCTCGCCGGCGGCGTGCGTGTTGCCCTGCTGCCGTGCCGCCTCGATGCCCTCCCGCAGCGCCCGACGGGCGTCCTCGATCCGCTCCCGCTTGATCAAATGCTGGGCCGCCATGTGGAAGGCCGGCACATACGGCGGCCCGCCACGGGCCAGATCCTCGAGGATCTCGAGGCCGGCCTCCCATTCGTCGGCCGCCTCCATCTCCAGGGCCAGGCTGTACCGCAGGAACACGTCCCCCGGATCGTCTTTCAGCATCGCCTCGATCTTCTCGCGACGTGTGGTGCTCATGGCGTCTCCTGGTCCTCGTCTTTCCCGGACCGAATCCCCTTGCCAACCGGGTCGATCCGCACGATCGATCCGGCGAGTGCCGCCACGACCGACTGTTCCGAAACGGCGACAATCGACCGCGGATCGACCAGCCGGGCGACGAACGCGGGCCTGACCGCCTGGCGGCCATCCTGCATGACGGCGTCGAGCCGCCACAACCCCTCGGGCCGCGCGGCCGAATCGGCGGCGCCGCCGAGCACCCAGAGCGTGCCGTCGCCCCGGCTGAAGGCGGCATCGCGAACCTGCGGGAGTCCCGTGTCGAGCCGCAGCAACTCAGCCCCGTTGCCCGCGTGGAAAGTGACCTCGGCCGCCGTGGCTCGCGATTGTTCGAGCAGCACCAGTTCGTCGGCGGGGCTTACGACGGCGGCGACCGGCAGGCGGTCCGCGGCGATCCCCGGCCGGCCGTCTTGGGCGAGCAGCCGCATCCCGGCGCCGGCAAACACGATTCGCAGAACCGGCGGCAGCGGCTCGGGCAAGCCGACGACGGCCAGCCAGTCTCGCGTCTGGCTCACCACCAGCCGGACCGTCGGCGCGGCGGCGGCCGCGGTTCCCAAACGCATGGACTGAAGCGGGTTCGCCGGATCGGTCGCCTCGCCCGGACGGATGCGAAAAGTTCGCAGCGACCACTCGTCGCCCGATCGACCGATGATGGCCAGCACCTCGCCCGGCAGGCACCCGATCGCGACGGGCACCGGCTGCCCCTCGGCGGCGGCCGCGACGACGTCACGCCGGCGGGTCGGCGCGAACGGATCAAAGGCGATCACGGCCCGGCGGACCTGGTCGAGGCAATGGACCGTCTGCCCGTTGGGCGACACGGCCAGCGGCCCCACACCGGGCAGGTCATCGATGAGCGTCGTGATCCTGACCTCGTCCGCCGCCGGTGCCGACGGGCAGACCAGCGCCGCGGCGAGGCAGACGGCGAGCAGCGCACCGCGGCCACGGACCCAGCCAGACCCCGGCATCCTCCCGGGCACGGTCGAAGGGGGGGCGGCCGGCATCTTTTTCAGTGCGCCGCGGCGGAAAGACCGTGGGCCGTCTCCCAGGCCGTGATCTCGTCGGTGTGCCGCAGGGAGAGGCCGATGTCGTCGAGCCCCTCGAGCAGGCACTGACGGCGAAAGGGATCGACCGCGAACGAACGCACGAAGCCCGCGTCGTCGGAGACGGTGCAGGCTTTCAGGTCGACGTGAAGACGATACTGCCCACCACTCCCGGCCGCGGCGTGGGCGCGGTTGAAGAGTTCGTCAACGTCGGCCTCGTCGAGACGGATCGGCACGATCCCGTTCTGGAAGCAGTTGTTGCAGAAGATGTCGGCGAACGTGGGCGCGACCACCGCGCGAAAGCCGTAATCGGCCAACGCCCAGGGAGCGTGCTCGCGGCTGGAACCGCAGCCGAAGTTGCGGCGGGCCAACAGGATGCTCGCTCCGGCGGCCGGCGGCTGATTGAGCTCGAAGTCGGGGTTGGGCGAGCCGTCGGGCAGGAATCGCCAGTCGAAGAACAGGAACTGGCCGAAGCCCGTCCGCTCGATCCGCTTCAGAAACTGCTTGGGGATGATCTGGTCGGTGTCGACGTTGGCCCGATCGATCGCGGCCACGATGCCGGTGTGGGTTGTGAACGACTGCATGGTTCGCGAAGGCTCCTACTTGTATTCCCAGCCGCGGATGTCGACGACGTGCCCCGTGACCGCGGCGGCGGCGGCCATGGCCGGCGAGACGAG
>SXWC01000023.1 GCA_005789975.1 Planctomycetaceae bacterium | reverse complement strand
TGGTGGATCCGGCAGGCGATCCCCCGCGCGGTGGCCGACCAGAGCCGCACGATCCGGATCCCGGTGCACATGGTGGAGACGATGAGCCGCGTGCGAAATGTCGCACGTCAGCTGCTCCAGGAATACGGCCGCGAGCCGACGATCGAGGAGATCGCCGCCCGGGCCGGCACGCCGGTGGATGAAACGCGTCGAGTGACGGCGATGAGCCGCTACCCGATCAGTCTCGACCGTCCGGTGGGCAACAGCGAAGACAGCCACTTCGGCGACCTGCTCCCCGACACCGGCGCCGAAAACCCGGCCGTCGGCGCCGCACAGGAAATGCTTCGCAACCGGATCGCGAAGGTCTTGAAGAGCCTTTCCTACCGCGAGCGGGAGATCATCAAGCTCCGTTACGGCCTCGGCGACGGCTACAGCTACACGCTCGAGGAAGTGGGCCACATCTTCAAGGTGACCCGCGAGCGGATCCGGCAGATCGAGGCCAAGGCCGTCCGCAAGCTGCAGGCCCCCGCCCGCAGCGAGGAGCTCTCCGGCTTCATCGACTGAATATACGGCTGCACGGCCATCCATGGTCCGTGCAGCCTTGCCGGGAATCGGCCCGCCATCCCGGCACGAACTCAGCGAGGGGCTGCCCGTGCCCCGGGAGCCGGGCTATGGAAGCAAGCGAAGCCAGGATGGCGAAGCGCAGCGGACATGCAGAGAGCGGATGCCACGATGGCATCCGTGAACGTCCGGCGTCGGGGCACGGGGAGCCCCGAGCACGTTGGGCGAGTTGACCAAGGATTACCACGATGGCATCCGTGAACGTCCGGCGTCGGGGCACGGGGAGCCCCGAGCACGTTGGGCGAGTTGACCAAGGATTGCCACGATGGCATCCGTGGACGTCCGGCGTCGGGGCACGGGGAGCCCCGAGCACGTTGGGCGAGTTGACCAAGGATTGCCACGATGGCATCCGTGGACGTCCGGCGTCGAGGCACGGGGAGCCCCGAGCCACGCGAGACAAGACCCGGCTCGCACGTGCCGTGCCGAACGGCCTTGCCCTGGTCGAACTGCACGCGACCCGTGGAAAGAGCCGTGGCAGCACCGGCCCCGCGGGTATGATGCTCGACATATCTCACACCCAGGAGCCCCGTCCATGCACCGCCTCGTTCTCACCTGCCTGCTCCTCTCCGCCCTGCCCCTCGCCGCAGCCGAGACCGCAGCCTTTCCGCGAACGACGATCGATCTGGGGTGCGTCGTCTCCGACCTCGGTAAAAGCGTCCGCTTCTACACCGAGGGCATCGGCTTCAAGGAGGCCGGCGGATTTCAAGTGGCGGCGGCCCTCGCCGCCGATGCCGGGCTCACCGACGCCAAGCCCCTGGACGTCCGCGTGCTCGTCCTCGGCGAAGGGGACACCGCCACGAAACTCAAGCTGATGCAGATCGAGGGCACCTCACCACGGTCGGGCGACACTGAGTTCATTCATTCGCACACCGGCTTCCGCTACCTCACGATCGTGGTCGCCGATACCGACGCCGCCCTGGCCCGGCTCGCGAAAATCGGTGTGAAGCCGATCGCAAAGAGCCCGGTCACGCTCCCCGATTCGATCGCCAAGGGCATGAGCCTGACCTGCGTCCGCGACCCCGACGGCAACATCGTCGAACTCGTCGGCCCGCGGTGAGTTGCGGGCCCGGCAGAGAAGGTGGTAGAATCCTCCCCGTCGGGCGGGTGCCGCCCCGCGTGCGCCCCGCGTGTTTAATTCTCCCCCGGAGCCTTCGCCATGCCCCTCCACGAGCGTGTGCCTGTTCGTGAACGTCGCCGTGCCGCCGGACTGATCACCCTCTCGATCTGCCTCGCGGTCGCCTGGGGCATGGGCGCCAGGCAGGCCTCGGCCCTCGCGGGCCTCTGGGAGTGCAACTGGTGCCATCAGCAGTACCAGGGCAACTCGCCCCCCGCCTTCGCAAAATGCCCCGCGAAGGAGATGAAGCAGAACCACTGGTGGATCAAGAAGGGCTGATGCGTCGCGGGATCGTGCCGGCTCGTTCGAGCCACGCGATCACTTCGTCGGCGAGTTGGTCGGGCGTCTTCGTTGCGGAATCGACGACGATTTCGGCCGCGGCAGGCTCCTCGTAGGGATCGTCGATTCCTGTAAAGCTCTTGATCTCGCCGGCACGGGCTTTCTTGTAGAGCCCCTTCGGATCGCGGCCCTCGCAGACCTCGAGCGGCGCTTTGACGAAGACCTCGATGAAGTCGCCCGCGGGAAGCAGGCGACGCACGGCGTCGCGATCACGGCGGTAGGGGCTGACGAAAGCCGTCAGCGTGATGATCCCCGCCTGGGAGAAGAGCTCGGCCACGGAGCCGATCCTCCGGATGTTCTCCTCGCGATCGGCCGGGCCGAACCCGAGCCCGAACCTCGCGGCGAACTCCTCCCCGTGCCGCTCCACAAGCAGGGCCGGCGAGGCGCTCAGCCCGTGGCGGACATTGTCGCCGTCCAGCACGAACGTGCGGCAGCCGCGGTCGTGGAGCTTCCGGTCGATGCAGTTGGCCAGCGTGCTCTTGCCGCAGCCGGAGAGACCCGTGAACCAAAGCACGCAGCCCCTGTGCCCCGCCGCCTGCTCCCGGTCGGCCCGGCTGACGGCGTGGGCGTGCCAGCGGACATCGACGACTTCTGCGTTTTTCTTTTCCTCGACCATGCACTCCTCCACGTGATCGTCATCCCACTCCGGCCGGCCTGCGCCTCACCAGGCGTCGAGCCGCACTTCGCACGTCAGCCGCTCCGGCTCCCCATCGGCCTTTCCTCCCCGCCGCGCGATCGCGAGCCTCACCACCTCGCCGGGGGCCGCATCGGCGAGCCGTGCCGTCAGGGCATCGAAGCTCCCCACCGGCTCGCCGTCAACGGCGAGCACGACATCGCCGCTCCGCAGGCCGGCCTGATCGGCGGCGGAGCCCGGCTCCACGGTGCCGACCTCGCAGGGACCGCCGCGCACCCGCGAGCTGACGCCGAGTTTGCCCCCTTTCCGCACGTCGATCCGCGCGTCAGGGAGCTTTTCGGCGAGCATTCCGGCCGCCTCCCGCCCCGCACCGGTGCCGAAGAGCTCGATCCGCGTGACCGTTTTCAGCTCCGCAAGCACGGCAAGCGTCGCATCATCGACGGGCACCCCATACACCCGCACGCCGGTGAGCCCCCGCAGCCGCGCGAGCTGGTGAAAGTCGGCCGGCGTTCCCCTCCAAGCCGTGTTGACCTCGACTTCCAGCCCGCGGCCCTCGACGGCCGGCCGTTCCCGAAACACGGCCCCCGCCGACTCGAGCCGTTCGCGGGCGGCGGTCGCCATGCCGATCGCATGAAACTCCAGGGCGGCTGCGGCCAACCGCGAGGCGGGTGACCCTTCGTGGGCAGCGATCCCGGCGAGGCACGCTTCGGCCGCGGTGACCAGCTCCTCGTCGTCGGACGCGAGCATCTCCCCGACAATCCCCACGCCGCGGCTGGCGACCTCGAAATCGCCCTTGAGAATCGCCTCGGCGAGCGGGCCCATGGCGGGCCGACCCACCTCGACGAGGCTCCGGCCGGCCGCCTCGCGCCGCGCAAACTGCGGTGCGCCGAGCTGCTCGACCAACGCGGCGATTTCGGGGGGAGCCGGCTGGGCCGCGGCGGCAGGGAGCAGGCAGCCGCAGAGGCACGCCCAGGCGGCGGGCGGCATCGGCCAGGCGGCTGCGGTGGCGGGCATGAAACCTCCGGATCGTGCCGAATATACCAGCCGGCAGCCGACCGCCGTCGCGGGGGTAGGATTGAGGGCCTCCCATGACGCTCCCCATCACGCCACCGCCGACCCCCTGCCCGCCTCCGCCGGCATCGCGAGCAGAGATGCTCGCCCGCGGCTGGGAATCGATCGACGTCCTGCTCGTGAGCGGCGACGCCTACGTCGATCATCCGAGCTTCGCCAACGGCCTGATCGCCCGGCTGCTCGAGGCGGCGGGCTTCCGCGTGGCCGTGCTCGCCCAGCCCGACTGGAGCAACTGCGAGGCCTGGCGGCAGTTTGGCCGACCGCGACTCTTCTTCGGCGTGTCGGCCGGCACCATGGACTCGAGGATCAACCACTACACGGCCAACCGGAAGGTCCGTAACGACGACGCCTATTCGCCCGGTGGCGAAATCGGCCGCCGGCCCGACCGGGCCACGCTCGCCTACTGCCAGCGGTCGCGAGAGGCGTTTCCCGGCGTGCCCGTGGTGGCCGGCGGCGTCGAGGCGAGCCTTCGCCGGATCGCCCACTACGACTACTGGAGCGATACCGTCCGCCGGTCGATCCTGCTCGATTCCAAGGCCGACCTGATCGCCTACGGCATGGGGGAGCGGACCGTGCTCGAGATCGCGCGGGGGCTCGACGCGGGGAAGTCGCCGAAGGACCTCCGCGATCTTCGCGGCGTGGCCTACCGCCTCGGCGCCAGCGAGCCGCCACCGCTGGGCGACGACACGCTCGAACTGCCTCCCTACGAGGCCGTCTCGACCGACCCGCTCGCCTTCTGCGAGATGACGCGGATCTCCCACCTCGAGACCAACCCCCACAACGCCCGCCGGCTCGTGCAGCGGCACGGCCGCGAGGCGGTGGTGATCAATCCGCCCGCCCTGCCCCTCGAGCAGCACGAAATGGATCAGGTCTACGGGCTGCCCTTCACCCGTCGGCCGCATCCCTCCTACGGCAGCGCACGGATCCCCGCCTTCGAGGTCGTGGAAAACAGCGTGCAGATCATGCGGGGCTGCTTCGGGGGTTGCACGTTCTGCTCGATCACGGCCCACGAGGGACGGATCATCCAGAGCCGCTCGCGGGAGTCGATCATCAGCGAGATCAGGCTGATCGCGGCCCAGCCCGGCTTCAAGGGCACCGTCTCCGACATCGGCGGGCCGACGGCCAACATGTATCAGATGCGGTGCACGCGGCCCGAGGTCGAGGCGAAGTGCCGCCGGCTCTCCTGCGTTCATCCCACCGTCTGCAAGCTCCTCGGCACCGATCACGGCCCGCTCAAGGAGGTGATGCGGGAGGCCCGCAGCGTCGCGGGGGTGAAGCGGGTGCTCGTCGCCAGCGGGGTGCGGATGGATCTGGCCCGCCGCGATCCCGAGTATCTCCAGGAACTCGCCGAGCACCATGTCGGCGGCCACTTGAAGGTGGCCCCGGAGCACACCGATCCCGAGGTGCTCAGTCTGATGAAGAAGCCATCGGCCGACGACTTCCTCGAGTTCGACAAGGCTTTCAAGGCGGCGAGCCGTCGCGTCGGCAAGAAGCAGTACACCGTCCCCTACTTCATCGCCAGCCATCCGGGCAGCGGCATGGAGCAGATGATCGAACTGGCCATCTTCCTCAAGCGCAACAGCTACAAACCCGATCAGGTGCAGGACTTCATCCCCAGCCCGTTCGACATCGCCGCCTGCATGTATCACACGGGCCTCGACCCGATGACGAAGCAGCCGGTGACGGTCACGAAGGGCCTCCGTGACCGCCGGATGCAAAAGGCGCTCTTGCAGTTCTTCAAGCCGGAGAACTATTTCGAGGTCCGCCGCGCGCTGGAGCAGGCCGGCCGGCAGGATCTGATCGGCTCGGGCTGCGACTGCCTGATCCCCGCCCAGCCCCCGCGGGAGGCGCTCGACCGCAAGCGAAGCGAAGCGACCAGGGCCTTCACCGACCAGACTTCCGGCGACCACATCCGCGGCGGGCCGCGGAAGCAGGGGCGGCAGCGGCGAAGCGTGGGCTATCGGCCCCGGCGTCCCGGTCACTCCGGATCGTGACCGCGCGGCGAGTTGCCGGGTGGGCAGCGGCGGGCGAGGTGGTGGGCGACCGTCCGAGGAGCCTGGGGCCGCCGCGGCCCGACACGACGAGACTTCTGTCCCCTCCGAAACGGCATATCACCACGGGCGATGCGAGCTCTCCCCGGCGGACAAAGCGGCGATGATCAAGTACCTCGGCTCCAAGCGGGCACTCCTCGGCCTGATCACCGACACCATCGCGACGGCCGCCCCGGGCGGCTCGGTCCTCGACCTCTTTTCGGGAACCTCGCGGGTGGGGCATGCGCTCAAGAAACGCGGCCACCGCGTGATCGCCAACGACCACAACTCCTATGCCCACGTGCTGGCCCAGTGCTACGTGGCGGCCGATGCCGACGACCTCCGCGAGCCCGCGGCGCTGCTCGTGAGGGAGTTCAACGCCCTGCCGGGCGCGCCCGGCTATTTCACGCACACTTTCTGCGAGCGGTCCCGGTTCTTCCAGCCGAAGAACGGCGCCCGGGTCGATGCCATCCGGGAGATGATCTGCCGCAAGTCGCTGCCCCCCGACCTCGAGGCCGTCATGCTGGTCTCCTTGATGGAGGCCGCCGACCGCGTCGACTCGACCACCGGCGTGCAGATGGCGTATCTCAAGCGGTGGGCGCCGCGGGCCTCGAACGATCTCGAGTTGCGGGTGCCCGACATGCTGCCCCGACCCCGCGGCGGGAAGTGCCTCGCCCTCAACCTCGATGCGGCCGAGGCGGCGGGGCATTCGCCCGTCGATCTTGCCTATGTCGATCCGCCCTACAATCAGCATTCCTACCTCGGCAACTACCACATCTGGGAGTCGCTCGTCCGCTGGGACAAGCCGGAGGTCTACGGCGTGGCCTGCAAACGGATCGACTGCCGTGAGCGGCGGAGCGTGTTCAACTCGCGGCCGCGGTTTCGCGACGCCATGGCCGGGATGCTGGCGGCGCTCCGGGCGCCGCTGATCGTCGTCTCCTTCAGCAACGAGGGCTATCTCACGCGTGAGGAGATGGAGCGGCTCCTCGGCGGGCTGTTCGCGGGCCGGGCACACGTGACCACGATCGAGACCGACCACAGGCGCTATGTCGGCGCGAGCATCGGGATCCACAATCCGCGGGGCGAGAAGGTCGGCACGGTCAGCCATCTCAGCAACAAGGAGTATCTCTACGTGGTGTCTGAAACGCCCTTCACCCTGCGGTTCCCAGCGGAGTGACTCCGCGGTGGAACCGAGGCGCGAGTGCCGAAGGCCTCTCCCAGTCGGGGCTCGGCGAGGTGGCGTCGATGGAGCCGTGATCACCCCGTCACCGCCATCGGCCGTCAGGTCGCCGGTCGTGCATGCCGAAGAAGCCGCCCCGGATTGCGGGGCGTTCACTCGCGATCGGTGAGGCCCGCGGCGGTCTCGGGAGGCCTGCCGACGATCGATTCGTCCGCTGTCCCGGCGGGGCGGAGCACCGACCAGAGGGCGTAGAACACCGCGAGCAGCCCATAGGCGCAGGCCAGCTCCCAGGGCCCGCGGCCCGTGGCTTCGACGGGCAGTTCACCGATGGCCCAGGGCGTGAACAGACTGCCGTCCTTGAAAGGGGAGTGAATCACGCCGCAGAGCGTGCATGCGGCGGCGGCCAGGCACCATCCGGCGGCCTGTCGGAGTCGGCGATCGAGCAGCGCCGTGAGCATGCCGGCCCAGAGCACGCTTGTCACGATGAAGCCGGCGGAGATGATCTGCAGCGAGAAGAGTTCCCGCGCGAGCGCCGCGTCGGGTCGCGCCCCCGCCGCCAGCACCTTGTCGGTCTCGATTTTGGCGAGTGCCGCAAGCGCCGGCACGCAGGCCAATGCCACCGCCGGATAGTGCTTCTGCGGTGTCGCATGAAAACTCTGGGCCGTGATCTCCAGGCCGACGAACACGAGGATCGGCACGAGCGCCGGGCCCGGGAGGATTTCGTAGAGGTAGGCGAACGTGCCCGTGAGCCCGGCGAAGCCGATGAAAACGGCCGTCATCAGGGTGTAGGCCGCGCGGCCTCCCATCGCCTTGTAGGCCGGATGGCCGATGTAGGGCGTGGTCTGGATCACGCCGCCGCAGGCGCCGGCGATCACCGTCGCGATCGCCTCGACGCCGATCACCTTCCCCGTGTCGTATTCGTCGCCGGCGGCCGCCGCGCTCTCGGTGCAGTCGATGCCACCCACCACGGTGCCGAGGGCGAAGGGGATCACGATCGGCAGATACTTCACCGTGTCGGGCCAGGCCTCCAGCCATTCGCACCGGAAGGCGGCGAGCCACTCGCTGGGCCAGAGAGCGGCGGCAGGATCGATCGCCATGTGCGCGAGATCGGGAATCCAGCCCATCCGCAGGCCGATGAACTGGATCAGCCCTCCCACGGCGACCGCGGCAAGGGCCCCGGGAATCCGACCGGGAAACGGCAGGTGCGCCGTGAGACTCGCCAGGATGATCCCGAGCGCCACGAGCCCCGCGAGCGGCGAGGAGAAAATCTCGAGCAGCGGCAGGAACGTGATCAGTGCCAGCGCGATCGCCGTCAGACTGCCGAGCAGGGCCGCCCGCGGCACAAGCCGGCGGATCGGCCCGGCCACAAACCCGCAGGCGAGCTTGAAAAAGCCGCTGGCGACGATCGAGCACATCCCGATGTGCCAGGCGTGGCGGGCCGCGGCCTCCTGCTCGAGGCCCATCGCCACCGCCTCGGCATAGGCGGGTCCGATCACGAAAAACACCATCCCGAATGTGCTCGGCGTATCGAGGCCCAGCGGCATCGCAGTCACGTCGGTCCGGCCGGTCCGCTTCGCGAGCCGGAAGGCCATCCAGGTGAAGATCAGGTCGCCCACCACCACCCCCGCCGCCGTGCCCGGCACGAGGTGGGAGAGGGCGAACTGTGCCGGATAGCCGAAGACGGTCGCCAGGAGCGACACCGTGAGCACGAGGACGGCGAGGTTGTCGATCGACAGACCGAAGAAGGCGTTGAGGTCGCCAGGAGCGGCCCAGCGGTATGGATGTCGATGCATGGATGCGGTGAGATTCATCGATCGGTCCCGCCAGCATAGATCTTGGGTCGGCTCAAGTCGAAGCGGAGCCGGACTGCGGCCACGACAAGCGGCCGTTCGCCCCTCGGCTCGCCGCCGGTCACGTTCCCCGCTACCAGATCGATTTCAGCACCCAGGCATCGAGTGACTGGACGATGGCGTCGCCGTCTTCCGCAAACACCGCGACCGCGAGGTCGTTTTCGTCGGGATACTCGACACGCGTCACGGCTTTCCGGCCGCCGTTGATGAATACTTCGAGCACGGAGTGGTCCAGGAAGATCCGGAGTCCGAGCGTCTTTCCCGCTTCGTCGGGTTCGATCGGCACCGCGGTGCCCGCGACGTCCAGCACGCCATCGGCAAACCGCAGCACGATGCCGCGCTGGGCGTCGCTGCCGCAGCGCAGCTTGATGCCGACGGCCCCGGCGGTGCCGGGATCGAACTCGGCGACGACCTCGAGCTGGCTACCTGAGACTCCTTCCACCAGCCGGACTTCGCTCGAGAGCGGAATCCTGCCGAGGCGGGTGTGAGCGCCGCGCAGGGCCTCCAGCTCCGGGACGGGCGTTTGCACGATCCGGTTCTTCCGATCGAGGGTCAGGATGCGGGGCAGGGACATGCAGCCGTTCCAACCGCGACCGGTCCTGAAGCCGGAGATCCAGCCGCAGAGGATCCGGCGGCCGGCGGTGTCCTCGTAGGCGTTCGTCCCGTAAAAACCGCGTGTTTGGCCCTTGGTCCGATCCTCGGGCGGGCGGTCGCCGAAGCCGTAATCCAGGGAAACCGCCGGTCCATCGGCGTCAAAACGGATGCTGTCGCGGGCGAGGACCAGATCGCCGATCACGCTCGACAGCGGGTGGGTCGAGCGGAGGATGACACACTTGCCGCCCAGTTCGAAGACATTGGGGCACTCGCCGGCCACGCCAGCCATGAATCCGAGGAATGTCCACCGGGTGAGCGTGGGGTCGCGGGCCTCGCAGACCATGCCCTGCGCCTTCTTGAAGGTGACGAACGTGCGGCCATCCTTCTTGAACAGGTAGGGGTCGCTCCAGCTCGGGTGGACCTTGTCGCCGGGGATGCCGTCCTTGCCCCGTTCCATGATCGGCCGGTCGCCGACACGACGCCACCGGATCAAGTCATCGTCGCGCGGCGTCGCGGCCCACTGGCTCCGCACCCCTCCGTGCCGCGGGACCGACGTGAAAAAAATCATCGGTTTGCCGTCGGCGTCGAGGGCGACGTTGCCCGAGTTACAGCGGAGTTCCCCCCGGTGGGTCATCGGCACGAGGGCGAAGGGGAGTTCTTCCCAGTGGACCAGGTCCTTGCTGCGGGCGTGCCCCCAGCCCCAGCCGTATTGGTCGGCGGAGTAGGGATTGTTCTGATAGAAGACGTGGTGGAAGCCGTTGTGAAACACCGTGCCGCAGATGTCATTCATCCACTGCGCCGGAGGGCGGTAGTGAAACATCGGCCGGTACGGGTCGCGGGCCGCCTGCGGGATCGCTTCGGCACGGGCCGCGGTCGCCCTGCGAATCTCCTCCGCCAGCCGTTCGTCATCGGTCTGCGCCGTCGCCGCTCCCGACACGCCGAACCAGAGGCAGCAGAGCATCGCCAGTCGAGCCGAGCCGCTGGCGGAGTCTGGCCGGAACCGTCGCGGGCCTTCTCCCACCGGGTCGGTGGCGGGAAACACCGCGGGTTTCCTGATCCGACAGCCGCCGTCTCCAGCGGCGGTCGACTTGATCCGCGGCCCGCTGACGTCGATGGGCATCGGTGGCGATGTTCCTCTCTCCGGCCGTGCCGCCACGACGCTGCGCCGCGTGACTGACGCCGCTATCTGAGCACCGCAAGGCCGGCTCCGGTCCGGAGCCGATTGAGCGCCGTCCAAGCCTCGGGGGACTTTTTGAAGAGTTTCAGGAGTTGCGTGGCGGTCGTCCCCATGTGCTCGGCGGCCGGGGGCATGACGAATCCGTGCCGCTGGAGTTGATCCAGGGCCTCGGCGAGCAGCGTGGGATAATCGGGATGACTCGCCGCGACGGCGAGTTGCTTGCCGCGGATCCTCGACAGCCAGAGCCGGGATGGCCCGGGCGGCGATGGCGCGCGGTGGTCGAGGGCCAGCCGCAGCCGCAGCCGCTGCAGGGCCACGCGACGGTTGTCGGCCTGGGAGCGGCGCTCCGAAGCCTCCGCCGACACTCCCGTGGGCTCGTGCAGGAGCACGACGGCGGTCTGAACCTTGTTGCGGTGCTGACCGCCGGGGCCGGAGCGACGGGAGTGGAGTTCCCGGACCTTCTGGAGAAGCGCGGCGATGGGGAGGGAGGCTGGATGCATCGTGAGCTGATTGTAAGGCCGTGGAGCGACCGCACCAGCCTGATCGGATGGCCACGGGGGTGGTTTTTCGAGCGTCAGCCCCGCGGCGGCGGATCGTCCTGATAGAGCCGGTATTTCTTGGTCACGACCGCGCCGCCGCGTTCGAGCGTCCGCTTCGAAAGGTGGTTGCTCTCGAGCACCCAGGAAAACTCGACCTCCTCGAGCCCCCAGGCGATGAACCGGTGGGCGAGGGCCTCCATCAGCACCAGCCCGATCCCCCAGGCCTGGTATTCGGGGATGACGTTGGTGCTGATCGCCCGCAGCCGCTTGATCGCCTTCTTGTTCCAGAGCAGCCGCAGGAAGCCGAATGGGAAGAGCCGGCCGTTGATCGCCTTGATCCGCGGGTTGTAGTCGAGCAGGCAGAACACGGCGCCCACCGGCTTGCCGTTGATCTCGGCCACGAGCGCGAGCTCGGGCGCGATGAGATGCTTGAGGCTCGCGGCCATGTGATCCACCTCCCGCTCGGTGAGCGGCACGAAGCCCCACGTTCCCCCCAGGCTCTCGTTGTAGATGCGGAGAAACATCCGCACCTCCTCGGCGAAGCGGCTGCGGTCGAGCGGCCGCACGGACACGCCAAAGCGCTCCCTGACCCCGCTCGCCATCGTCGCGAGCTTGGGGTCGAGCGTGCCGAGCATCGAGACCTCGCCCCAGAAGGCATACATGTCCTCGATCTTGCCGAAGCCGGCATCCTCGACGAGACCGCCGTACCAGGGGCGGTTGTGTGTCATCATGAAAAACGGCGGCGTGTCGAAGCCCTCGATGAGCAGGCCGCACTCGTAGTTGAGCGTGGGATTCGCCGGGCCGCGGATACTCGTCATGCCCTGGGCATGGAGCCAGTCGCCCGCCGCCTCGAAGAGCGCGCGGGAGGCGACGGGGTCGTCGTCACACTCGAAAAAACCGAAGAAGCCCCGCTGCTCGCCGTAACGCTCGACATGGCCCGCGTTGACGATCGCCGTGATCCGGCCGACGTCTCGGCCGCCACGGGTGACGAGAAACGACCGGCTCCTCGACTTCTCGTAGAAGGGATGCGGCCGAAACCCGAGCAACTCCTCCTGCGACATGATCAGGGGGGGCATCCAGCAGGGGTCATCCTGATAGATCCTCCACGGCAGGCGGATGAACCGCTTCTGCTGGCTCCTCGTCTCGACGGGCTGAATGGCGATCTCGGCCACGGAATCCTCCTTGTCTGGCTGCATCTTGGGTCGCGGCCGCGGCCCACGTCAATCGGAGCGTCGAAGGGGATCGCGGCGGGGATACAATCCGGAGGCCGTGGCTCCCCCCTCCCCTTCGAGAGACGTCGCCTCCATGCCGCACATCCTCGTCGTCGAGGACGAGCAGCACCTCGCCTTCGGCATCAAGTTCAATCTCGAGGCCGAAGGCTACACGGTGACCGCCGTCGGTGACGGTCGGGCCGCGCTCGACTTCCTGGCATCCGCACCGACGCGGGTCGACCTCATCGTGCTCGATCTGATGCTCCCCGGCATGAGCGGCTACGCCGTCTGCGAGGCGATCCGCGCGAAGGGGGACAATCTTCCGATCGTCATGCTCACCGCCCGCACGCTCGTCGAGGACAGGATCCACGGCTTCGACGCCGGCACCGATGTCTACCTCCAAAAGCCCTTCGATCTCGAGGAACTGCTCTCGGTGATCCGCAACCTTCTCGCGCGGCGGAGCCGTGAGGACCGGACGGCGGCCGAGCCCTCGGAGCCATCCCGCGGGGCCGTCCACCGTTTCGGTGCCGCCGAGGTCAACTTCGAGACCTGGGAGGCGACGCGGGGAGGCGTGGCCTTGAAGCTCACCAGCCTGGAAATGAAACTCCTGCGCTACCTCATGGAACACGAGGGCAAGGTCGTGACCCGCGAGGAACTGCTCACGAAGGTCTGGGGCATGAACCGGCCGCCGGCGACGCGGACCGTCGACACCTTCATGCTCAACCTGCGAAAGACCTTCGAGGAAGACCCCTCGCGTCCCGTGCACTTCCTCTCGGTGCGGGGCACCGGCTACAAGTTCGTCAGCGGCCCAGCAGCCGCGCCGCGGCCCGGCCCGGATCGGGCTCCTTGAGCAGCGATTCGCCGACGAGCATCGCGGTGACCCCGGCGGCCTCGAGCCGCTCGACATCGGCCCGGGTGCGGATGCCGCTCTCGGCCACGAGAACGCTGTCGTCGGGCACTCGGTCGCGGAGGCGGAGCACCGTCTCGAGATCGGTCGTCATCGTCTTGAGATCCCGATTGTTGACGCCGATCAGGGTCGCCCCCAGATCGAGCACCCGGGGGAGGTTGGCGGCGTCGTGCAACTCGACCAGCGGTGTCATCCCGAGGTCGAGGATCTCGCGATACAGGCTCCGCAGCAGGCAGTCGTCGAGGCACTCGGCGATCAGCAGCACCGCATCGGCCCCATGGGCCCGGGATTCGAGCACCTGATAGCGGTCGATCACAAACTCCTTGCGGAGCACCGGCAGCGACACGGCGATCCGCGCGCTCTCGAGATCGACGAGGCTTCCGCCGAACCCGGGCCCGTCGGTCAGCACCGACAGGCAGCTCGCACCGGCATCCGCATAGCCGCGGACGACCTCCTCGATGGTGGCATCGGGTCGGATGGCACCGGCCGACGGACTCTTGCGCTTGAACTCGGCGATGAGCTTGATGGGCCCCGGCCCCGTCAGGGCGCCGAAGAAATCCCGCGGCGGCGGCGCCACGGCCAACCGGCCCTCGAGCGCGGCGGTCGGTACGCGGTCCCGCGCCGCCGCCACCTCGAGCCTCTTCCGCGCGACGATCGCGTCAAGGATGTCGGGCATGGGGCTCGCCTGGGGGGTCGTTGGGGGAATCGGCCGCGAACACGGAACGCTCGACAAGCCTCAATGCCGAAAATGCCGCCGGGACGTGAGCACCATCGGGATCCCGGCCGCGTCGGCCGCCGCGATCACCTCGGCGTCCCTTTTCGATCCGCCGGGCTGCACGATCGCCGCGATGCCCGCCGCTGCGATCAACTCGATCGAATCCGGGAACGGAAAGAAGGCGTCGGAGGCGAGCACGCCCCCCCTGGCCTTGGCGCCCGCTTTTTCGAGGGCGATCCGCACCGCATCGACCCGGCTCGTCTGGCCGATACCGGCCCCGGCGAGACTCGTGCCGTGGCAGACGGCGATCGCGTTGCTGGTCAGGCGGCGGACGAGCGTGAAGGCGAAGTCGAGGTCCTGCGTGAGGGCCGCGGCGGGCGGCTTCTTCGTCGCCACCCGCCAGGTCGCGGGATCGTCGCAGACGTCGTCGGGCCGCTGGGCAAGGATCGCGCCGGCCACGCTGCGGAGCTCCAAGCCGGCGGTCGCCTCCCACGGATCGCCGGCGGGCACCTCGACGAGCCGCACGCTTCCCTTCCAGGTCGGCCTCGTGGTCAGCATCTCCACGGCCTCCCGGGCGAAGGCCGGCGCCGCGATCAACTCCACGAACAGCCCCGGGCTGCAGAGCAGTTCCGCGCATTCCCGGTCGAAGAGCCTGTTGACGGCCACGATCGAGCCGAAGGCGCTCGTCGGATCCGCCGCCATCGCGGCGGCGAGGGCGGCCGCGATGGTCGTGTCGGCGGCGGCGCCGCAGGGGTTCGTATGTTTGACGACGACGGCCGAAGGCTCCTGCAGCAGACCGGCCAGCCGAGTGGCCGCGTCGAGGTCGAGGAGATTGTTGTAGGAGAGCTCCTTGCCGCAGAGCTGCTTGAGCCCCGCGAGTCCCATGTGCGTGCCGGCGGGGGCATACATCGCCGCAGACTGGTGCGGGTTTTCCCCGTAGCGCAGCGGGAGCCGGCGGTCGAGTTCGAACGTCACCCGTGCGGGCAGCGGCGGCTCGTCGCCGGCGGCGTCCACCGCCGCGGGCAGACCCTCGGGCTCGACCACGAGGCCCGCGTGCCGCGCCATCCAGCGGGCGATGACGGCATCGTACCGGGCGGTATGGTCGAAGGCCGCCGCGGCGAACTGCCGCCGCTCCGCGAGTGTCGTGCCCCCTCGGCCGATCGCGGTGATCAGGGCGTCGTACTGCGCGGGGCTCGTGACAACCGTCGTGAATGCGTGGTTTTTGGCCGCCGCCCGGACGATGCTCGGGCCCCCGATGTCGATCAGCTCGATCGCCTGAGCGGGGGTGCAGTCGGGCTTCGCGATCACGCTCTGGAAGTCGTAGAGGTTGACGATCACGGCGTCGAACCGCTCGATCCCGTGCTCTTGGAGAACGGCGAGGTCGTCGGGCCGGTCGCCCCGGGCGAGGATGCCGGCGAAGATGTTCGGGTGGAGCGTCTTGACGCGGCCGTCGAGCACCTCGGGGAAGCCGGTGATGGCCGAGACGTCATCGACGGCGACGCCCCGACTGGCGAGCGCCGCGGCGGTGCCGCCGGTGCTCGCGACGCGAACCCCCGCAGCCTTGAGGGAGGTGGCGAGCCGGTCGAGGCCCGACTTGTCGAACACGCTGACGAGCACGCGGCGGATCGGAACGACGTCGACCGCGGGAGTGGCGGAAGCGGAAGGGGGAGTGTGCATGGGCCTGATTAGACCAGCCGCGCGGCGGCTGAAAAGGGCATCGCCGTCACGCTCGCGGCGGCCGCGTCACGAACCCGCGGGAAACTCCACCTCGAAGATGGTGCCCGGCGGTGGCAGCCGGCCCTTGACGCTCACCGTGCCCCGCATCTGCCGCACGAGCGCCTTGACGAGAAACAACCCCAGCCCGGTGCCGGGCGTCGACCGCTCGAGCTCGCTCCCCAGCCGCACGAACCGCCGAAAGATCTGCGGCCGCAGGGAAACGGGGATGCCGGGGCCGCGGTCGGCCACACGGACGAGCACCTTTCCACGCGGGGTCAACGTCGTCGTCACCTCGACATCGGGTTCGGGAAGCGAGTACTTCACCGCGTTGTCGAGCAGGTTGCGGAGCACGATCTCCACGTCGGCTGACCGTCCCGCGACGACCAGGGGAACGCCGGCGGCGGCCCCGCATTCCAGCCGCACCCGCTCCTCGGGCACGCCATGCCGCTGCGTCACGGCCGCCCGCACCTGCCGCAGGACCGGCTCGAGTGCCGTCGTGTCGCCCCCTGCCCGCGGCCGGCGTTGCAGCGTCTTGGCGGCGTCGAGGAGGTGATCGATCAGGGTGTCGAGCCGCTCGACATCCTGAAGCATGATGCGGTGGAAGTCGGCCTGCTGCTCGGGCGGCACCGCTCTTCGCCCGAGCGTCTGGAGGGAGAGCTTGAGCGAGGCGAGCGGGCTCTTGAGTTCGTGCGTCACGCTGTCGATGAAGTTGCTCTGCCGCTGTGACAGCGCGATCGCCTTCACCGTGAGAGCGAGGTAGACGATCACCCCCACGAGCAGCACCACGAGCAGCGCGACTCCCACGCCGAGCACGGTCCAGTAGAAGACGGCGTTGCGGGAGCCGAGCGCCGCCGCGATGCTCACGAGCACCCAGCCGACGGCCAGTGCGATGATCGAAGCGATCAGCACGACGCCGAGCAGGATCGGCCAGCCGAGCGAGCGACGCGGTTCCATGGGATGCTCCCGTTCCCCGGCGTATGCTGGGGCCGCCGCCATGATGCACGACACACCGTTTCACCGCGACCTGGCCCCGACCAACGCCGCCCCGGCCGGACGTTCCCGTCCGGAAATCCGCCTTGTGGCGGGGGGCACGTCGGTGGTCTTCTCCTGGGCCGGCGACCGCTGGCGGCACGTGGTCACAACGGCGGACGGGCGGGCCTTCGAGTCGATCGAGCCGGCCGCCGATGGTGATCCACGGTGGCCGGCATCGCCGCCGCTGGTCGAAATCTCGTCGGTCCGCACCCCCCGGGGGCCGGCGATCCTGGCCGTGGGCCGCGCCGGACGGTCGCACTTTTCGGCGAGCATCGTGCCCCAGTCGTCGCCGCCCGACACCCTCCTGTTCGAGATCGCCTGCCGGCTCCAGGAGACGCCGGCCCGGCTCGGTTCCACCTACGACGACGGCAACGGCCGCCTGTGGGTGGCCGCCGACGCATCGGCCACCCCTCTTCCGGGCACGGTGCAGTGGTCCTACACGATCGGGCCGGCCGGCCTCGCGGTTCTGGCCCGGCCCGGCGAGCCCGCCGGGGCGTGAGGGGGCCACCGCGGCCGCATCTTGCGATCACTCCGCCGATCGATCACATTCAGGATTCCCCGACCCCTCCATTCCCCTCCTCGCGGCGCAGCGGCATGTTTGAAGTCATCGAGCGGCTCAAGGCTGAATGGACCGACAAGTACGTGGTGATCGATTCACCCGCGCCGGAGCTCGCGCGGTTCGCGAAAACGACCGGGCAGGTGCGGACGGTCAACATGAACGGCCGTTGCCTGGTGGAGTTCGACCAGTACAACAACATCGGCTGGTACGACATCGACCCCTCCTGCCTGAAGATCATCCCCAAGCCGCTGCCCAAGCCGGCCGAGCCGAAGGCGAAGGCTGCCAAGCCGGCCGCACCGGCCAAGCCGGCCGCAACGGCCGCCAAGCCCGCTGCCGAGTCGGCCGCCGGTGGCGCCAAGAAACCCTCGACCGCCGACATCCTCGCTGCCGCCCGCGGCAAGGCGACCGCCGCCGCCGGCGCGAAGAAACCCTCGACCGCCGACATCCTTGCCGCAGCCCGCGGCAAGTCCGCCGCGGCGGCGAAGCCCGCCGTCGAAGCCCCTCCCCAGCCGGAACCCGAGGCCGAATCGCCGGCGGAAACCGCCGTGGCCCCGCAACAGGCCGCGAGTCCGCCCCAAAAAGCCGGCGGGAAAAAACCAGCCGGGAGCCTGCCCACCTCGACTGCCGATAAAATCGCCTGGTGCCGGGCCAACGACACCAAGGGCTGATGCCCGCAGGGCCGCCGACCACGTTGTCTCCGACTGTTCCGTCCGCAGGGGGAAGCCATGTCCAGGTTTTTGCTCGCCGCTGTCGGCCTTGCCCTGAGCCTGACCGCCGTCGGCTGCCGGCCGCTCTCGCAACATCCGCTCGTGATGGAGGCGGTCGAGGAGATCCGCGGCAACAGCCGCG
Source organism: Planctomycetaceae bacterium (assembly GCA_005789975.1). Next base: position 21,760 of record SXWC01000023.1, on the reverse strand, counting down.
TGGCTGGGGTCCTCGGTACGCCGGTGACGTGCTCGAGCTCGGTGCGCGGAACGGCGAATGAGACCGACGGCATCGCGTCGCTCCAGTTCGACGCCAGTGGCCCGAAGGGCCGGGGCGTGGTGGCCGTGGAGGGGAAGAAGACCCGCGACGAGTGGGGCGTGACGATGCTCGAACTTCGGCCGACGGGGGGCGACAAGTTCAGCCTCACGGCAGACCTCGAGGCCCGGACCGGCACCGACACGCCGAAGTTCGACCCTGGCGCCCAGCCTGCGTCATCGGCCCAACCGGCGCCGCCTCCGAGCGACATCGAGATCGTGTTGCCGCCCGGCCCGCCGGGTCAGTGAAGCGCCGCGGATTGACCCGGTTTTTCGGGGCTGTTTGCGACCGCCGCCAAATGTTTGACTCGCGCAATCCCGGGTCCATAATGGCTCGGTTCCGGTCGCTTGCAGCACCCGCCACGGCTCCCCTGCCGTCACGTCCGCGGGGATGACTCCTCGAATGCTTCCCTGAGGACGTTCGTGCACGCGAGGACAGGAACACAAACAACCTGGGCCGGCGGGGCGTCCCGTCAGCCTGTTGGTTGAAGAAAACGCGTGTTGAAAAGGAGTGGTTTCGTTCCGATGGCCCGGATCCGCAACGTCTTCGAAATCATCGAACTGTACGGTCATGACGAGAACTTCGAGCCCCAGTGCACCTCGGAGTTCATCCCGACCACGGCCCCTGCCGGTTCCAAGCAGAAGATCGACATCCTCGCCGAGCGCATCCAGCGCGGCATGCCGCTTTGGCATCCCGAGGATTCCACCGAGTCGTCATCGGCCCTGGTGGGTGCCGGAGCCGACTGACCGGTTCATGCGGTGAACAGAGCTCACGACGACGCCCTCCGAGGTTTGGCCTCGGAGGGCGTCGTGCATTGAACGGCCTCCGGCCGCACCCGGGGATTCGTCAGTGCGTCTGGCGACGCCGGACCGCCCTCATCGGGACCGCCCTCATCGGGACCGCCCTCATCGGCGGCGGCCGCGGAGCGCCTGCTCGATGTCACGCCGCGCGGTGTCGGCCTTGAGCTTCTGCCGCTTGTCGTGCGCCTTGCGGCCCCGACCCACGCCGAGCAGCACCTTCACCCTGCCGTCCTTGAAATACATCTTCAGCGGCACGAGCGTGAGCCCCTTCTCAAAGGCGTGCCCGGCAAACTTCGTGATCTCGCGGCGGTGCAGGAGGAGTTTCCGTGGCCGCTTCGGCTTGTGGTTGAGTTGGTTGGCCTTTTCGTACTCCGGGATGTCGCAGCCCAGGAGCCAGACCTCGTTGCCGTCCACCCTGCCGTAGGCCTCCTCGATCGAGATTCGCCCCCCGCGAAGGCTTTTCACTTCACTGCCCACCAACGCGATCCCGCATTCGAGGGTGTCGATGATCTCGTAGTCGTGACGGGCCTTGCGATTCTCGGCCACGACCCGCTCCGCCGGCTTCTCGTCGCCACTTTTCTTCGTGGACTTGCGGGGGGTTGGCTTGGTGGGTTTCGGGGCTGACACGGGCGTGACCGGCATGGTGCGTGGCGATTTCGAGACAGTACACTTTACGGGTTTCGGGACACCGCGTCCCGCCCGATCCGCCCTGCCCCCCTGGAGCCGCCGATGGTCGCCTCTTCGCAATCTCGGTCCATGTTCTCCGTCCGGCACGTTTTTCCGATCTGTTGTGCCCTGGCGAACTGGGTCCTGATGCTCCCGGACCTGAGGATGGCCGTTGCCGGCGCCGCCGATGCGTCGCCGGTCGGCTTCGTGGCAGGCGACGAGCGGCCCGACTCCGAGGGCCCGGTCGTGCGGGTGCCCGGCGGCTGGATGGTGGCGTATGACGAAACGATCCCGGGGAGCAGCGTGACCTTTCGGATGATCCCCGTGCCCGGCGGCACATTCCGGATGGGCAGCCCCCCTGACGAGCCCGCCCGGGCCGCCGACGAAGGGCCCGCCTACGACGTCGTGGTCGAGCCGTTTTGGATCAGCCGCTGCGAGGTGACCTGGGCCGAGTACAAGAAGTACATGGCGGCGCTCGGACTCTTCGAGGCGATGAAATCGGCCGGCATCCGACCCGTCACTGCCGACAACAAGGCGGACGCGGTGACCGCACCGTCGACCCTCTACGATGCCACCACGACGTTCACCAACGGCGAAGACGACGCCCTGCCGGCGGTGACGATGACCCCGTTCGCCGCGCGGCACTACCCCAAGTGGCTCAGCGGCCTGACGGGCCGGTTCTACCGTCTGCCCGCGGAGAGCGAGTGGGAATACGCCTGCAGGGCCGGCACCCAGACTCCCTGGAACACCGGGGACGACGCCGCCGGCCTCGACGAAGCGGCCTGGTTCGCCGACAACGCCGACGAGACGACGCATCCAGTCGGCGAGAAGAAGCCCAACGCCTGGGGGCTTCACGACATGCACGGCAACGTCGCGGAGTGGGTGGTGGATGAGCTGGCGGCGGACGGCTACGCGCGGCAGTCCGCCCTGCCCCAGCCGGTCGGCGTCGCCGACACCATCAACTGGCCGAAGAAACTCTATCCGCGTGTGCTGCGGGGGGGCGCCTACTACGACGAGTCCACGCAGTGCCGAAGCGGCTCCCGCCGCGGTTCCCGTGATGCCGGCGGCACGCAGGCCGACCCGGATTGGAAAAACGAAGACCCCAACCTGCCCAAGAGCCCCTGGTGGTATACCGAAGAGCCGGCGCTCGGCGTGGGGATGCGGCTGGTGCGGCCCCTGGCCGAACCCGATGCCGACGTCCGGCGCCGCTGGTGGAATCCCGAAGTTCAGAGCATCGAGTACGACATCGAAGAGCGGATGCAGCAGGGGCGCGGCTCGCGGGGCATCGTCGATCCCCAACTCCCCGCCGAACTCAAGGCGAAAGGCCTGATCGACTGAAGGAACACCTCCGATGAACCATCTCCGCACCGCGATCTGCCTCGCCCTTCTGCCGATCGCCTGCGGCGCGGCGCGGGCGGTTGACTGGCCCGATTGGCGCGGGCCGTTTCAGGATCGGCATTACTCGGGGCCGCCGCTCGTCACGGCGTTCGATCCGGAGCAGGGCACCAACGTGCTCTGGAAAAACGAGGAGGCCGGCGGCATCTCCACGCCCGTGATCATGGGGGGGAGGCTGTTCATGCTCACGAGGCATGCCCCGGGCACGACGTCCGAGGCGGAAAAGGTGCTCTGCCTCGACGCCATGACGGGGAAGAAACTCTGGGAGAACGTCTTCAACGTCTACCTCTCCGACGTGCCGGCCGAGCGGGTCGGCTGGTCGGCCGTGGCCGCCGATCCGGAGTCGGGCACCGTCTTCGCCCACGGCGTGTGCGGCGTCTTCACGGCGATCGACGCCGCCACCGGGAAGACGAAATGGCAGCGGTCGCTCCACGAGGAGTTCGGCTTTCTCTCGACCTACGGCGGCCGGACGAATATCCCGGTCTTGTTCGAGGATCTCGTGATCGCCAGCGCGGTCGTCACCGGATGGGGCGACACCTCGGTGCCGGCCCACCGTTTTCTCGGACTCGACAAGGCCACCGGCGAGGTCCGCTGGATGAACGGCACGAAGGAACGGCCCGAGGACACGACCTACAGCACGCCCGCGCTGGCGGACCTCGGCGGCGAGGCGGCCCTCGTCTTCGGGTCGAGCGACGGCAGCGTCTGGAACTTCCAGCCGCGAACGGGCAAGGCCGTCTGGAACCACAGGCTCTCCCGCCGCGGCCTCAACGTCGCGCCGCTGGTGGTCGGCGAGGACGTGCTCATCTCCCAGGCCGAGGAGAACCTCGACAACACCTCGATGGGCTCGGTCACCCGCTTCAAGGGCACGGGCAGGGGCGACATCACGGCCGCCACTGCCATCTGGCAGAAGAAGGGGGTGATGGACGGCCGCTCGATGCCGGTCGTGCTCGGCGACCGGGTCTACTTCGTGGACGACGGTGCGAAGGTCTACGCCTTCGACAAGGACACGGGCAAACCGGTCGGCAAGCCCGTGAAGCTCCTCGGCACGATCGTCCGCGGCAGCCCGCTGGTGGCGGATGGAAGGCTCTGCGTCTGCTCGACGAGCGGCTGGCACGTGCTCGAGCCCACCGCGGACGGCCTGAGGTTCGTCAATCGCATGCGGCTCGCCGAGGAAGACGAGGTGACCGCCTCACCGATCGCCTGGAACGGCCTCGTGTTCCTCACGACGGCCACCAGGCTCTACTGTCTCGGCGCGAAGCCCGCGGACTCCACCGCGGCAGCGGCGTCGCAGGCGACGGCCGCTGCGCAGGCGACGGCCGCTGCGCAGGCGACGGCCGCTGCGCACGTGTCGGCGAAGACGCACGGCCCGGCAGGCGAAGCGGCCTGGGTCCAGGTTGTGCCGGCGGAAGCCCAGATCGCCGCCGGGACGACACTCCCCTTGAAGGTGCGCCTCTTCGACGCGGCCGGACGGTTCGTGAGGGAGTCGGCCGCGGAGTTCACTTCGACGGCCGGCGCGGTCGCGGCCGACGGCACCTTCACCGCCCCCGCCGACGACCATGCCGCCGCGATCGTCACGGCGCGGGTCGGAACGCTCGAGGGCAAGGCGAGAATCCGCTCGATGCCCCCCCTGCCCTGGAGGTTCGACTTCGAGGAGATTCCCCTGGCCGCCGACCCCAAGACGGGCGTGGTGAAGGGTGAACCGCCGCTGCCCTGGATCGGGATGCGGTACCGCCACGTGGTGCGGGAGGTGGATGGCTCGAAGTGCCTCGTGAAGATCACCACGATCCCCAAGGGGACCCGCAGCCAGGGCTGGATCGGGCCGATCGGCCTCCACGATTATTCGATCCGGGCCGATGTTCGCGGCCAGGAAACGGGCGTGGAAAAGCCGGGCTCGCCGGCTTCCGACCCGCCGGCGCCGGCCGTCACCGACGCCGACGCCTTCACGAAGAAGTTCGGCAACCCGGCGGCGCTCGAGAAGGCGCGGATGCCCGACATCGGCCTCATCGCCCAGCGGTACACGCTCGACCTGATGGGAGCGAGTCAGCAACTTCAGCTCCGTTCGTGGCCGCCGCAGGTGGCGACGCACTTCTCGAAGACCATTCCCTTCGCCTGGGAAGCGGGCCGCTGGTACACGATGAAACTCGAGTCCCGCACCAAGGACGGCGCCGCGTTGCTGCGCGGCAAGGTCTGGCCGCGGGGGGAGCGGGAGCCCGAGGCCTGGACGATCGAAGCCGTTCACGACGCGGGCAATCTTCAGGGCAGCCCGGGCTTCTTCGGCAACTCGAAAGACTCCGAGATCAGCATCGACAACGTCAGCGTGGAGGCAGTGCAATGAAGCGGTTCTGTTCGTGCGTGGTCGCGATCGCATCGATGTTGGCCGGGTCGTCGTTCGCCGCCGACTGGAACCAGTGGGGTGGCTCGCCGAGCCGCAACAACGCGCCGGACTCGAAGAACCTGCCGATCGAATGGGCACCGGGCGATTTTGATCCCGACACCGGGGCCTGGGATCCGAAAACGAGCAGGAACGTGGCCTGGGTGGCGGCCCTCGGCAGTCAGTCGTACGGCAACCCGGTGGTCGCCGGCGGGAAGGCCTTCGTGGGAAGCAACAACGGCAAAGGCTGGCTCAAGCGGTATCCGCCGGCCACCGACCTCGGCTGCCTCCTCGCCTTCGCCGTCGAGGACGGCTCGTTTCTCTGGCAGGACTCGAGTGAGAAGCTCCCCACGGGAAGAGTCCACGACTGGCCGCTTCAGGGCATCTGCTGCGCGCCGCTCGTGGAGGGTGACCGCCTCTGGTACGTCACGAGCCGCGGCGAGGTGAAATGCCTCGACACCGAGGGCTTCCGCGACGGCGAGAACGACGGGCCATTCACCGGTGAAAAGGAGCAGGGCGAGAACGAGGCCGACGTCGTCTGGTCACTCGACATGATGAAGCAGCTCGGCGTCTCGCAGCACAACATGTGCTCCTGCAGCGTCACCGCCGCGGGCGACCTCCTGTTCGTCAACACGAGCAACGGCGTGGACGAGGGGCACCTGAATCTTCCCAACCCCGACGCCCCGAGCTTCCTCTGCCTCGACAAGCGCGACGGGAAGGTGCTCTGGGCCGACGGCTCACCGGGCTCGTTCGTGCTCCACGGCCAGTGGTCGAGTCCGGCCTATGCCGAACTCGGCGGCGTACCGCAGGTGCTCTTCGGCGGGGGCGACGGCTGGCTCTCTTCGTTCGACGCCCGCGGCGACACCGGGACATCCTCCACCGGCCCGGGTCGGGCAAAACTGCTCTGGCAGTTCGACTGCAATCCCAAGGAGTCGAAATACACGCTCGGCGGCCGGGCCGATCGCAACCACATCATCGGCACGCCGGTGGTGCACGACGGCCTCGTCTACATCGCGGTGGGCGAGGATCCCGAGCATGGCGAGGGCGTCGGCCACCTCTGGTGCATCGATCCCACGAAGCGGGGCGACGTCTCGAGCGAACTCGCCCTGAGTCTCAAGGATCCCGGCACTCCCCTGCCCCGCCGCCGGGAGCAGGCGGTGATCAAGGAACAGGGGGAGGTCGCCCGGCCCAACCCCAACTCCGCCGCCGTCTGGCACTATCCCGGATGGGACGCCGACGGCAACGGCAAACTCGGCTTCGAGGAGACGATGCACCGCACCTGCGGCACCGTGGCCATTCATTCGGGCCTGCTCTACGTCGCCGACTTCAGCGGCCTCTTCCACTGCCTCGACCTGAAGACTGGCAAGCCGCACTGGACGCACGATATGCTCGCCGCCAGTTGGGGCTCGCCGCTGATCGCCGACGGCAAGGTCTACATCGGCGACGAAGACGGCGACATCACGATCTTCCGGCTCGGCAAGGAGCTCGAGATCCTCGGGGAGATCAACATGGGCAACAGCGTCTACTCGACGCCGATCGCGGTCGGGGAAACCATCTACATCGCCAACAAGAGCCATCTCTTCGCCATCAGGGAGGGCGCCGCGCCGGCGCCGTGATGCCATGCGACTCGTCGCTTCTGTTTGTGCCATTCCGGCCCTTGTGGTGGCCTGCGCCGTGACGGCCCGGGCCGCTGAACCCGCAGCGCCCGGCGACCTCGTCCGGTCCGCGAAGCGGATCGCCGTCGTCGGCGATTCGATCACGCAGGACGGCCGCTGGGTGGCCGATCTTGCGGCCTGGATGGAGGACCGTGGCATCACGGCCGACGTGATCAATGTCGGGCTGTCGGGCGAGACGGTCTCCGGCCTGACCGAGGAGCCGCAGGCTGGCGGGAAGAATCCGCGGCCCGACCTCTCCGAGCGGATCGACGCGGTGCTCAGCGTGACGAAGCCGGATCTCGTGCTCGCGATGTACGGAATGAACTGCGGCATCTACCAGCCGCTCGACGAGGGCCGGTTCACGAGCTTCAAGGAGGGCGTCGGCCGCCTGCACGCGGCCGTCGAGAAGACCGGGGCCAACATCATCCACCTCACGCCCCCGATCTACGACAAGCAGCCGGGCAGGCCCGGCCCCGCCGGCGACGCCGACTACGACGCCGTGCTCGCGGCCTACTCCGACTGGCTCGTCTCGAAACGGGCCGATGGCTGGGCCGTGATCGACGTGCATGGACCGATGAAGGCGGCGCTCGCCGAGCAGCGGAAGGGGGATCCTGCCGTCACGTTCACCCCCGACTGCATCCATCCCAACGACGACGGCCACTGGGCGATCTGCCGCGCCGTGATCGCGGGTTGCGGCGACGCCGCCGCGGCGGCCGATCCCGGGCTGCCGGCGAAACTGGCGTTTTTCCTGCCCGACGCGACCAGACGGATGCAGGTGATTCGAGACGCCTATCGGGAGGCCGCGGGCCATGCCCCTCCGGGCACCTCCCAGGGGCTCTCGATCGGAGCGGCCGAGGCGGAGGCCCAGAGGCTCACCAGCCTGATCCGATCGCGGCGGCTGCAATTCCGGGGCACGAAACAGAAGAGTGGCGAGTGGCTGCCGGCGATCCAATGGCCTCGTCCGAAGGCCGTCGATCCGGGCCCGGCGGCCGAGAGGCCGGCCCCGATCCCGGCCGACGCCGTCGTGCTCTTCGACGGCAAGGACATGTCGGCCTGGGAAAACGGCGGGAGCTGGCCGGTGGCCGACGGAGTGGTCACCGTCGGCAAGGGGGATATCGCGACCAAGCAGCCCTTCGGCGACTGTCAGGTGCACGTCGAGTTTCGGATGCCGTCACCCGCCACCGGACAGGGACAGGGCCGCAGCAACTCGGGCATCTTCCTGATGGGCAAGTACGAGATCCAGGTGCTCGACTCCTTCGAGGACGGCACCGACGGACCGCTCACCTATCCCGACGGTCAGTGCGGAGCCCTTTACAAGCAGCGACCGCCGGCCGTGAACGCCTGCCGAAAGCCGGGCGAGTGGCAGACCTACGACATCCTGTTAACGCGACCGCGGTTCGCGAACGACGGCAGCCTCGACAAGCCGGGCCGGGTGAGCGTGCTCCACAACGGGATCGCGATCCATTCCGACGCCGTGATCCTCGGCAACACCTTTTGGCACGAGCCGCCGAGCTACACCAAGCACGCCGACGCCCTGCCCCTCTCGATCCAGGACCACGGCAACCCCGTGCAGTTCCGCTCGATCTGGGTCCGCCCCTTCGAGCCGGTGCCGCCGACACAGCTCGACCGATGACCGGCCCTGGACACCGCGGCCTGAAGCCGAGTGAACGAAGAGCAGGTGGGTGCTACCGCATGAAGGCCACCGTCGGCTCCTCTGCGACGATGATCTCCCGCGGAGCCGACTCGTAGACCACCGGATAGGGCTTCCGCCAGCCGGCAGCCACCCAGCCATCCTTGCGGGCCTCGAGCTGCTCCATCGGCAGCGGACCGGCCTGCTCCAGTTCCCCCGGAAGCTTGAGCGGCTCCACGTCGACAACCTCCTTGAAGACCTTGTTGAATCGCTTCTGGAGGATCCGCCTCAGCGATGTCTGCGACACCGAGAGCTTCTCGCCGCCCCCCGGCACGAATCCCGGCGGGTAGATCTGGACGTCGCCGTCGCGGACGAGGCGGATGCCGGGGTGACCCGGTTCGATCCGATAGGCCGCCCAGACGTCCATCGCGTCGAACTCCCTGTCGCCGGACGTGTAGCGGGTGCCGCGGACGGTCATCTTCACCCGGTTGTCTTCGACGTCGAGTTCGATGGGCCGCCGCTTGGCGAACGTGACCGACCAAGGGGGCTGATCGGCGTCGTTCTGCAGCTCCATCGGCACGGCGATGTTGTTCTTCTTCATCTGCTCCTCGACGAACTGCTGCGTGATCGTCCGCCCGCCGAGCGTGATCTCGGCGGTGTTGTTGACCATGGACTCGTGGACACGGGCCGAGAGCACGGCATCGGGATCGACCGCCGGCGGCGCGGTGAAGGCGGCGATCTGGTCGGCGAGCGACTTGCGGGCCGTGACGCAGAGTCGCGACTGGGTGGTGTTGAGCTGGAGAAGCTCTGGATACCAGCCCCGCTCGATCAGCGGCTGGCGAAACTTCAGCTGGTAATCACGGGAGGCCTGGCCGATCGCCGTGGCGGTCTGTGTTTCAAACTGTTCCCGCACCTTCGCGCGGGCCCGGCCCTCGGCGATCGCCTCGACCTGGGGCCGCATCTGGGCGATCTTCTTGGTGGCGATCTTGCGGATCAACCGCTTGCCGAAGTTCTTGTTGACACTGATGCCTCCCGTCCTGGTGTCGGTCGAGGCGTGGGCCTCGACCGGCAGCGCGACGATCTTCCGGTCGTCGATGAGCATTCGCTTGCGGGCATCGACCTTCGTGGTGCCGAAGGTGCGGACGGTGACGGGCCCCTGCGATCCCTTGGTGTCGGAGTGGTTGGTGGCGTCGAGGTTGATGTCGACCACCGCGCTTTCGGAGGACGGCACGAAGTCGAGCCGCACGAGCCCGGTGGTGCGTCCCGTGCCCCGGACACGCGTGCCCAGCACGAAGTCGTTGATGGGCGAGACGTCATCGACGGGACGGTTCACCCCCTTGGCGAGCAGGCTCTCATCGACCTCGAGAAACAGGTTGGGGCGGCTCACGGCGCCGCGAATCCGGGCCACGGCACCGGGGGCCTGGCCGGAGTCCTCGAGCCTGGCGAGCAGTGGGCCCACGGGATCCAGCGGTTCGGCGGTGCCGGTGGCGGCGCCGGCTGCGACGGCGGCGGCCAACTTGTCGAGCCGCTGCAGGTAGACCTCGCCCGCCTGGGGATTGGAGGCGGCGTCGGCGGCCTCGAGATAGCCCGACAGGGCGCGACGAACGGCCGCAAACTGCGGCATCTCCAGGCCGTTCTCGCCGGAGTCAAAGCGGCCGAAGACCCGGCGGAGCACGGCGGCGTCGGCGTTGTTGCCCGAGGCCGCCTGATGCTGGAGCGCCTGCCAGTCGAGGTAGTTCTTCCAGTTGGAGCCGCTGGCACTGCGGGCCAGCAGCCGGTCAAGCGGCCCGATGGCTTCGCGGAGTTTCGAGGCCGCTGCCGCGAGCCGACCGGATGACACCTGCCGGAACGCTTCACCCTGTCCGAGCGGCTGCCCGGCCAGCGCGGCCAGATCGGCGGATCGCACGGCCTCCGCGTCGATCAGGGCCAGAACGAGGGCGACGACCGGCAAAAGAAGGGCGCGGCGGAGTGGAGACATGCGGTCGTTCGTCCTGGTGGTGCTGGAGCCGGAGCCGAAACCGGAGGGCCCTGGCCACTCGCGTTCGGAAGGGCCGAAGTGTAGCCCCATTGGCTTTCCCGCCTCCACAGCAGCTTCCTGGATGCCGAATTCCCCCCATTTGGCGACGGGAAATACGGATTTTTGATTCCCGGGGCTAAACCGTGACTGGCAGGGAAGTTGCCGCAGTTTACGCCGGCCCTAAGTCGTGCAAAGCCGACTCTACCGGCAGGCTCGCCGCAGCCCCCGCCGCTTGCCAGCGGGTCTCGCAGGGCGTTCAATCCGCTCCGCCGTCCTCCAAACACGGAGGCGGCCCCTTCCTTCTCATCACGAGGTGTGTCATGGGCGTCGCTTTCCTGACGATGTGCCGCGGAGCGGTCGCGGCCGCCGTGCTGGCCACACAGACTGTCTCGGCGGCGACGCCGCTGACCGCCACCGCCAGTGCGGCCGCGGGCATCCAACGCCTCGACGACTACGGCGCCGCCAGCGCGGCCGCCCGGGAGGCGGGGGCGATGCTGCTGGTGTCGGTCGAGCCGCAGCGGGACGATCCGGCCGACGCTGCGGGAAGCCGCCTGGAGGAGCCCGCTCTGCAGCAGCGGTTCACCGCCACCGGCACACCGTGGATCTTCTGTCGGCTCGGTCAGGCGGACGCGGCAGCCCTCGTCGGCGATCCGAGTCTCGTCGAGATGCGAGGCGGCTGCGGCCTCTTCGTGGTCGATCACGCCCACGATGCCTGGCGGGGGCGGATCGTCTCGATCCTTCCCCGCACGCCGGGCAAGTATTACCGCTTTGCTCCGCACCACATCGACGAGCTCGCATCACTGCCCCCCGCCTCCCTCACGCAGCGGTCGCTGATCCTCGCCGTGCGGATTCATCCCGAGCATCCCCGAAGCACGCAGGGTGCGTGCGATGCCGCACTCTGCCAGGAAGCCGAGGCCCACTCCGCCCATCAGGCCCGGATCCGTCGCCAGGGGCATCACGGCTGGAACGTGCGATCGCAGCGGATCGGCGGATCCGCCGCGGAAGTCTGTGCCGAGAGCTGGGAGCATCAGGATCTCCTCGACTCCTGCGTCGACTGCGTCGCCAGTTGGCGGCAATCATCGGGCCACTGGCGGGCCGTCAGCGGCCAGCACTCGGCCTACGGCTACGACATCCGCCGTGGCTCCAACAGCATCTGGTACGCCACCGGCATCTTCCGGTAGGGGCCAGCCGGCACCACGACCAATCCCACAGGCCCCCGATCCCAGCCACGCCAGATCCCAGCCGGGCGAGAGGGTCCATGCGGGCCGATCAGACCGCGGTGATCGCGGTGGCCGGGAGCACGAAGATCTTGCCGTCGCCCATCCGGCCAGTGCGGGCGGCCGTCGCGATCCGCTCCACCACCTCCTCCACCCGGGCGTCATCGACCCACATCTGGATCTCGATCTTGGGCAGGAAGGCGAGCGAGTATTCGCTGTCGCCATACGCGTCGAGGTAGCTCTTCTGCCGACCGAACCCCTTCACTTCGCGGACCGTGCAGGCCTCGAGCGGGGCGAGCTTGAGCGCCTCGAGCACCCGCTCCGCGAGGAACGGCTTCACGATGGCGATCACTTCCTTCATGGGATCGCCCGCCCCGGCTCAGCTGAAGAAGTTTTCGCCGAACATGTTCAGCGGCGGTTGGGTGGTGACGGTGATGTCGCCCTTGACCTTCGTCTGGCAGGCCAGCCGCATCTGCGACTCGTTGCCGATGTAGGCCAGCGACACCGCCAGCCGGCCCGACTCGAGGAGCCCCTTCTTGCTGCAGTTTTCCATCCCCTTGGTGATCAACACCCTGCAGGTGCCACACGAGGCGAAGCCGTGGCAGTTGGCGATCTTGTGGATGCCCGGGTAGAGCTGGACACCGGCCCGGATCGCTTCCTTCCGGAGATTCGCCCCGGCCGGAACCTGAATTTCCTTCTTTTCGTTGGTGAACGTGATCGTGGGCATGGGAAACCTCGATGAATCGGGGGGCTTTCGCCGATACTGTAGCCGGCATCCGGGCAACCTTCCAGCGACGAGGATTCGACCGATGGCGGAACTGACCAAATACCAGCGGTCGATCGTCAAGAACTACTACGAGAATCTCGACACGGCGCTTCTTCAGAGACTGGGCGAGCAGGTCACGGATCTCTACCTCGCCGAAGGGAAAAAGCGGGAGAAGGTCTGGACGAGCGTCGTGGGGTCGCTGACGAAACTGGGCGTGCCCCAGAAGCGGATCGACACGATCCGGCAATCGGACGACGCCCGCAAACTCGCCACCCTCCTGCAGGAACTTCTGGCCAAGGATTGACCGGGCCGGCGGTGTGCCGCATTCTGTGGAACTTTCCGACCCGGAGGCACCCGCCATGACCGCACAAGACACCTCGACCGCAGGTGACCGCGCCACGGTCCTCGAGGCCCTCCGCTGGAGGAAGTTCCCCGTTCTCGACGACGGATTCGTGGCACTCGTCGACTGCATGGGGGACGACGGCTCGGTCGTGCAGGCGGCGCGGGTGAGCTACGGCGAGGGCACCCGCAAAGTGAGCGACGACCGTCAGCTCATCCGGTATCTGCTGCGGCACGCCCACACCACGCCCTTCGAGATGGCCGAGCTGAAGTTCGTCGTCCGGGTGCCGATGGACTGCTGGCGGCAGTGGATCCGCCACCGCACGGCGAGCGTCAACGAATATTCCACCCGCTACTCGCTGGCCATCGATTCGATGCAGACCACGGGCGACGAAGAATGGCGGAGCCAGGCGGCCAACAACCGGCAGGGTTCGGCCGGCCTGATGGCGAAGTCGGCCGGCGAGCGGCTCACGCAGTCGGAACAGGAGCTCCAGACACTCGCCCGCAAGGTCTACGAGGAGCGGCTCGAGGCGGGCATCGCCCGCGAGCAGGCCCGAAAGGACCTGCCCCTTTCCACCTACACGGAAGCCTATTGGAAGATCGACCTCCATAATCTTCTGCACTTCCTCGCCCTGCGGATGGACTCCCATGCCCAGCTCGAGATCCGCCGCTACGCCGAGACGATCGGCCGGCAGATCGTCGCCCCGCTCTTTCCGCTCGTCTGGGAGGCGTTTCTCGACTACCGGGTCGAGGCGATGCGGCTCACGCGACTCGACCGCGAAACGATCCAGCGGCTCGTGAGCCGGTCCGGGGGCGGCGGCTTCCCCGCCACGCACGACGCCTTCCTCGCGGCCCAGGATCCGTCGTGGAAGGATCTTGCCCGCAGCCGCGAGCGGGACGAATGCCTCGACAAGCTCGTCGCCCTCGGCCTCGTCGCCCCTCCCGCCTGACACCCACGCCGCACCTGGAGACCATCATGTCCACCTCGACTCCCGGCCCCGCTTCGGAAGTGCTCGCCGCCAACCGCCGTCTGCTCGACGCCGTCGCCGCGGCCGACTGGAAGGCCTACAAGGAACTCGTCGCCGACGACATCACCTGCTTCGAGCCGGAGGCCAAGGGGCAGCTTGTCGAAGGGCTTCCGTTCCACAAGTTTTATTTCGATCTGGCGGGCGACCGTTCCAAGGCCCCGGCGACCACGACGCTCGCTTCTCCGGTCGTGAAGATGCTCGGCAATGACGTCGCGATCGTGGCCTACGTGCGGCTCGTGCAGAAGCTCGACGCATCCGGCAACCCGGTGGTGTCGAGCGGCGAAGAAACACGCGTGTGGGTGCGGATGGCGAGCGGCTGGAAGCACGTCCACTTCCACCGCAGCCTGCCGGGCTGAGCGGCGGTCAGGCGGGGAACTCGCCATAGAGCCCGTGGAGCCGCGGACACTTCGCCAGCTCGCGCCGCACATGCCTGTCGAGTGCGGGCTCGGCCGAGATGGCCGTGAAGCCCGCCCCGACGGCCCCCTCCCGCATGAAGCGGAAGCCGCTGCCGCCGTACCTGCGGCCCTTCTCGACCTCGCTGGTCCGCATCGCATCGAACGACGAGCCTTCGATCGCCGCACGCAACTGGTCTGCGGTCGGTTCGAGTCCGAGAAAGCCGGCGAGTCGCGCCACCTCATCCCGCGGGCGGGCGTGCAGTTCCTCGTAGGTGAGCAGGAGGAGGTCCGGGCAGCGGCTGAAATACGACGCCGCGTGATGCACGACCGCCGCGGCACCGTGCCTGCCGCTGGTGACCACGCTCTCGAGGGTTGCGGGCTTTCCCCACTCGCCGTTGATGTAGTGATGAAAGGAAGACAGGGTGTCCCAGGGATTCCGCACCACGAGGACGACGCGGTCGAATCCCTTCCGCCACTCGTCGTGCGTCTTCCAGACCGCCGGCATGCCGCCGAACAGCCGCCGGCCATCGGGCCGGCCGAGTTCCGGCACGATCTCGTGGATATTGTGGAAGTCGACCGCTTCCACCTCGGGGGCGAGCGTGTTGAAGAGGTTCGCGATGATGAACCGCACCCATGTGCTGCCCGCCTTGGGAAACGAGGCCAGGATCGTGTGCGGGGCGGGCGGCGTCATGATCTCGGGGCCGCGGTGCGGCCGCCCCCCTCCATGAGCAGGATCTCGACGCCACAACCCGCGTCGGCCGTGCCCCCTGCCGGCAGGGCCAGCAGGCCGTCGGCCGTGGCGAGGCCGACGAGATCGGACGAGCCCGTCCACGGCAGGGGCGTCACGTCGAGCCGGTCGCCGGACCGCCCGATCCGGCACGGCAGGTAGACGGGCCGATCGGCCGCGGCCTTCGCCCCCGCGGTCAACACCCCACGGCACCGCGGCAGATGCCAGGCGTCCCGCGGACGGCCGGCGAGGATCGCCACCGCTGGCCGCACGAAGAGCTCGAAGCAGACAAGGCTGCTGGCGGGATTGCCCGGGAGCCCGAAGACGAGCGTGGGCGATTGGCCGAGGCCCCTGTCGAGGCGGCCGAACCAGACGGGCTTGCCCGGTTTGAGCCTGACTTTGTGAAACACCTGCTCGACGCCGCAGGCCGCGAGGATCGCGGGGACGAGATCGAGGTCGCCGGCAGAGACGCCACCGGAGAGGATCAGGACGTCGGCAGCGATACCCTGCGCCACGGCGGCCCGGATCGCCTCGGGCCGGTCGGCGGCGATGCCGAGCGGGATCGGCTCGGCGGCGAGCGACGCGACGGCGGCCGCGAGCATCGGGCCGTTCGAGTTGCGGGTGTGGCCGTGCGCGGGCACGACGTCGGGCGGCACCAGCTCGCTGCCCGTCGAGAGAATCGCGACCCGCGGCCGCGGGGGGGCGAGCACGTGAGTGGCCCCGGCTTCGGCCGCCAGGCCCACACCCGCCGCGGTGAGGATCGCGCCTGCGGGCAGGATCTCCTGCCCCGCCCGAAATGCGGCGGCACGGCGGGCCACATGCTGCCCCGGACGGAACCTCGGCTCGTGCAGCCGCACGCGGCCACCCGCATGCACGTGTGCCGTGCCATCGACCGCCGCCTCGATCGGAACCACGGCGTCGGCGCCCGGCGGAACCGGAGCGCCGGTCATGATCCGCGCACACGTACCGGCGGCGACCGCCAGCGTGGTGACGTCGCCAGCGGCGAGATCGACGATCACGTCGAGTTCCACGGGGGCGCCGCCCCGATCGGCGAGGTCCCCCGAACGCACCGCAAAGCCGTCCATCATCGCCCGGTCCCACGGGGGCGAATCGACATCGGAGACCACCGGCGCAGCGAGCCTCTGGCCGACCGCCTCGAGGAGCCGTTGACGCCGCGCGGGCAGCGGCGTCGCCGTGCGTTCCAGAAGTTCGAGGGCCTTGTCGAGATCGATCATGTCGCCCGTCACGCCGCCGGGGTGCCACTCCGCAGAAACGCCCGCAGGAGGTCGTAGCCGGCCGGCGTGAGAAAACTCTCGGGATGGAACTGCACGCCGAAAACGGGCAGCGTCTTGTGGTGGATCGCCATGATTTCGCGGGAGCCATCGGGCGCGGCGGCCCAGGCATCGACCTCGAATTCCCCGGGCAGCGTGGGCGGATCGATCACGAGGCTGTGGTATCGCGTGGCCTCGATCGGCGATGGCAGACCCGCGAAGAGCCCCTTGCCCGTGTGCTCGATCCGATCGACCTTGCCGTGCATGAGTTGCTTCGCCCGCACGATCGTGCCGCCGAAGACCTGGCCGAGCGACTGGTGGCCGAGGCAGACCCCGAGACTCGGCAGCCGTCCCGCGAACAGCCGCACGACGTCGCAGGAGATGCCCGCCTCGTCCGGGGTGCACGGCCCGGGCGAGATCACGAGATGGCTCGGCCGCTTGGCGGCGATCTCGTCGCCCGTGATCCGATCGTTGCGATGCACCTCGACGGGGATGCCCGGCGCGATCTCCCCGAAACGCTGCACGAGGTTCCAGGTGAACGAGTCGTAGGTGTCGATGAGCAGGATCATGGATGGGACACGCGTTTCGCCGCCTCAACCGAGGAGCGTGGATGGATGCCCCTCGCGATCGACCAGGGGCATGACCTGGGGCTTGTAGATCGTGGCGTAGGCCTCCGCGAGCCGGTGGGCCTCGATCGCCTCCTGGGAGGCCCAGTGTTCGACGAGCGTGAACCGGCGGGATTCGGCCGAGGAGTGGTAGACGTCGAACCGCAGACAGCCGGGCTCGGCCCGGCTCTTGTGCATGGCCTGCACGAGCAGATCTCGGATCTTCGGCACGTCGGCCGGATCCTTGGCGGTGAGCAGAATCGTCAGGCAGATCATGGTGGCCTCCGGCACTACTCTACCAGCACTTTCCGCGGCCCCGTAGCGGCTCGACGGCGGGCGAGAATCCGGAGGTAGGGCGGGATGAATGCCGCCCGGTGGGCGAACGTGCCGACTGCGGCCCCCGGCTGTGCATGATCGGGTTCGCCGACGTCCTCGATCACGAAGCCCGCGGCGCAGATGCCGCCGCACAGGGCCGCGAGCGAGTGGAGGAACTCCAGCGCGCCCGCCTCCCGGAGCCGAGAGGGTGCCGCGGGGGGCAGCGGCGAATCGCCCCGCTGCGGATGCTCCAACTCGTAGCGGCCGCCGGCGGCCGGCTGGAGCGAGGCCTGCAGGCTCGCCGGCGATTTGTGCTGGCTCACATAGAGCCCGCCGGCCTGCGTCACCCGCGCCACCTCCCGGAACACGGTCGCGACATCGGGGAGGTAGCAGGTGCTCACCGGGTGGATCACGAGATCGAATCGTGCACTTGCGAACATCGAGAGGTCGTCCATCGAGCCTTCGACGATGGCCAGATCGATCCGCCGCTCACGGGCCACGGCCCGATCCAGGGCGAGCATCGCGGGCGAGACATCGACGACCGTGACCCGGGCCCCCGCTGCCGCGTAGAGCGGGCCGTGCTTGCCTCCACCGGCGGCGAGGCAGAGCACCTCGAGCCCGTCGAGCCGCGCCGGAATCCAGGGCCGCGTCGCCGTGCCGCCACCGCCGACCCAGCCACGCGGCTCGACGAAAGCCTCGTCGGTGGCGGGACGTGCGAAGGCCGTTCCCCCCGCCGCCAGCCGATCCCAGGCGCGGCGGTTGTGCTCGATCGCGCGGGTCTGCTCCATCGTCCGCCCGTCGCGGTCACGCATCGCGGCGGCGGCTCCGCACGTACCGGCCACGGAGGGCCATCGCGGCGATCGCGGCCAACCCGACCGCGGCGGCCGTCGCCGGCTCGGGCACGGCGGAAAAGGTGAGATCATCGAGGGCGAAGTAGCGGGGCGTGTTGAGGCCGAAGGCTCCCATGTCCGACCCGCTGAACTCGAAATCGATCCGATCGACGGTGCCGAGCGACGAGAGGTCGAACCACTGCCACGTCGCGATGATCCCCGGTGAACTGCCGGTGCGGAGGTCGGCCAGGTAAAACGTGGCCGAGCCGGTGGTCGTGCCGCCCAGCTTGCCGATCGCCGTGGTGGCGTACCAGCCGCCCGGTGGCAGCGGCGCCGCGAACCCGTACTGGTCGCCGTCGCGCAGCGTCAGCGCGGTGTAGGTGGTGTTGGCGATCCGGAACCCGGATACGGTCGCCGGCCCGGGCAGCGTCACCGTGGGCTGGTAGTTGTCGTACTCCGTGTGAGGAACGGCATAGGTGGTCGACTGGTAGCCGCCACCGGGATACGAGGCGTATTGGTTCCCGAAGGTGGCGTCGGTCGTGTTGACGACGTTGGAGTAGGAGAAGCCCTGCCACCACTCGTAGTTGAAGCCGCCGTAGTTGTCGATGCCGAAGGTGTTGGAGAAGGCGACGCTTCCCGACACCCACGCAGTGTTCACCGACTGGCCGGGCGACAGGTTGCCGGGGTTGCCATCGAAAGAGCCCCCGGCGGGCACCGTGAGATCCTGGAAATCGACGACGTCGGCCCGGCCGACCGACGATGGCAGGCAAAGGCCCATCACCGACACGAGAAACGCGGCGCGACGGCACATGACCTTCATGGGAGCACTCCTGCTGGGGGAAGCGACTCGCCGCCGGCTCTCGTGCAGGCGGCGGCAAGGACGCGGGGGTGGGTTTCGTCGGCGATGAGTCGCACGGCGCCGTCGCCGAAGAGCGCGTGGGCGCCGCCGGGGTGTCGGCTGCGGAGTTCGTCCTCCCAGGTGGGCCAGTTGACGGCATACGCCTGGTCGAAGAGATTTCGCCCGTTGATCCACTGGCCGTCGGCCCAGGCGCCGGCGGAGCACTCGCCGACGAACACCGTGGCAGAGAGCCCATCGCTGATCTCCCGCTCGGCGAAACCCCGGTCGTGGACCAGCACTCCCTTCTCGGGGTTGTTCGGCGACCTGATCCGCTCGCCGGTCAAGCCGCCGTAGTCGCTGCGGCCCATGCCACCCACGAGGTTCGAGGGCCTGTTGGCCGAGGCGCACAAAAAAACCGGCAGCGGCAGGCCCGCGGCGACGGCGTTGTCAGGATGATCGAAGGCCTTGGCGAAATCGATCGTGTCGGCGAGCGACTGCTGCTCGAGCCAGGAGAGAATCCGGGCGTTCCATGCCAGGCAACGCTCGGTCCCCGACTTGCCCGGGGGCCGCCACTCGGTGCATCCCACCGGAAAGGCCCGCCGCGCGAGCAGGTGGCCGTGCAGCGCGCAGCCCACCTGCCGGAGGTTGTTGAGGCACGACAGCCTCCGGGCCGCTTCGCGGGCCGATTGCGCGGCGGGCAGCAGCATCGCGATCAGGGCCGCGATGACCGCCACAACCACGAGCAACTCCACGAGCGTCATCGCCCGGCGACCAGGCAACCGCTCGAACGATGAAAAGGTCGTGTGCATGACAGCGCAGCCGCAGGCGACTCATGGCCTGCGGCCGGCGACCGCGCAGGAACATCCCCTGCGCAACCGCGGCGGTCAGACGAGTGAGCGTGTTTGGTCGAAGACGTGCAGAACGGCAGCCGAAGCGGCCGTGCCCGCCATCCCGCCCTCGCGGTCTGACGAACCCATGACACCTGGTAGGTCTTCTGACTTCCAAGCTCGGCCGGCTGCATGCCTTCTCGCCGGCACAGCCGGCAATGGCTCGAAACAGCCGGCCTCGACGCTTGGTCACAGCGGCGGGGCCGTCCCGGATTCGCACCGGAGTTCCCTGTTTGCCGTCCGCGCGAGCATTCGCGCCGCCGGCCACCAGAGTCTGGGTGGAGTGTAAGGATCGGGCGGAGGCTGTCAACAGAACCGACCGACCCACCCCTGGGCCGCAGGGTTTTCCAACGCCGCCCTGCGTGGTGGCAAACCTTGCCGGTTGTGGATGACCCTGCCGTGAAAACGTGACGGTCGCGCGGCCCGCGAGCGCAGGCTTTGCGCACCCGGCACACGCGTCATTCTCACCGCGACACGCAGGCGCAAGTGCCTGTGTTCAAAAAACTTGGGAGTGGTTCAAGCCCCTTCGCTTCGGCCGCCGATAGCCCACTTGTCCCCCGGGGCATCACTGTGCCCGTCGGGCAACCAGGGGGCGGCAGCAACCTGCGATCACTCGAGTCACGGAATGGCTCGACAGGCCTGTCGCGGAAAGTTCGTGGATCACAACCTCGGGGTGACAGCGTCGCAAGCGGGACGAGCACACCGGTGATTCACAAGCAAAGGAGATGTGGCTCGATGAAGCGTATGATGTATCTCGGTGCGCTGGTTCTCGGCGTCACCGTTTGTAGCCAGTCCTTCGGTTTCGAGCTCCTTGACAGGATGCTCGGCCACAAGGGCTGTGCTTCGTGCTGTGAGCCCGGCTGCGATGCCGGCAATGGCTGCTGCGAGCCCGGCTGCGACGCCGGCAATGGCAATGGCTGTGCGGAGCCCGCCTGCGGAGCCGGCAACGGCTGTGCGGAACCGGCCTGCGACGCCGGTGCTGGCTGCTGCGAGCCGAGCTGTGGTGCCGGTTCTTCGTGCTGCGGCATGCGGAAGAAGCACGACCTGTTCGGGGGCATCAAGGGTCTGTTCGCGAAGTGCAAGCGGAAGCACAGCTGCTGCGGCACGAGCTGCTGCGAGCCGGCGTGCGACGCTGGCAACGGCTGCTGCGAGCCGGCTTGCGGTGCTGGCAATGGTTGCGCTGAGCCCGCTTGCGACGCCGGCAACGGCTGCTGCGAGCCGGCCTGCGACGCCGGTGCTGGCTGCTGCGAGCCCAGCTGTGGTGCGGCTTCGTGCTGCGGTGGGCGGAAGGCTCACAAGCATGTGCTCCGCGACCTGATCGCTGCCCTGAAGGCCAAGCACGCTCGCAAGAGCTGCTGCGGCACCAGCTGCTGCGGTGGTGAGCCCGACTGCTCGGCCGGCAACGGCTGCTGCGAGCCGGCGTGCGGTGCCGAGCCGGCCTGCGGTGCGGGCTGTGCCCCGGCTGCTGAGCCGACCCCCGATGCTTCGGCGTCGGTGAAGACGGCCCGGACGGTCGCCAGCAAGTGAGATGACGGTCAATAGGTCGAACGGAGATCTGTTGCCCGACTTCGGCCAGTGAGCTCCGCCCGGGGGGAAACCCCCGGGCGGAGTTTTTTCGTTCCTTTGGCCTTCGCACCCGCGGCCGCACCGCCGGTCGGCTTCCACGGCGCGGGAGCGTCAGAGCAACTCGGCGGCCGTGCCCTGGCGGGCGACTTTTCCTGCGGCGAGTTCCACGACCCACGTGGCCGCCCGCTTCGCGAACGAGTGGTCGTGGGTCACCACCACCATCGTCTGCCCCGCCTTCGCGAGGTCCACGATCACGTCGAGCACCTCGGCCGTCATCGTCGGATCGAGGGCGCTGGTCGGCTCGTCGAAGAGCATCACCCGCGGCCGCATGGCCAGGGCCCGCGCG